>DATJKD010000046.1:0-29083 GCA_035491795.1 Steroidobacteraceae bacterium
GCCCCGCCGAGCACGCGAATCGACTGTTCACCGCCGCCGATTTGCGCGCGGCCGCCGGGAGCGTCGAGATTGAGAACGCGCAGTTGCTGGTTGACGTCGACCGCGGTGATGCCGAGCGCCTGCATGCGCGCAGGATCGAGCTCGATGCGGATCTCGCGGTTGACGCCGCCGGAACGGGTCACCTGCGCGACGCCGGCGATCGACAGCAGCCGTTTCGTTACCGTGTCGTCGACGAACCAACTCAGCTCCTCCTCCGTCAGCGCGGTCGTGCTGAGCGCGTAGTACACGATCGCACCACCTTCGACGTCGACGCGCTGGACCACTGGCTCCTGGATACCTTCCGGGAGCTCGCTGCGCACCTTGGCCACGGCATCGCGCACGTCCGCGACCGCACGATCGATCGGAGTGCCGATCTGGAATTCGATGAAAGCGAGTGCCTGGCCTTCGAGCGCTGCGGAGGTGAGCTTGTGGACGTTGCCGACGCTCGCAACGGCACCTTCGATCTTGGTGAGAATCTGCGTTTCGATCTCGGTCGGCGCGGAGCCCGGCTGGCTGACTGTCACCTGCACGAGCGGAAACGAAAGGTCGGGGCTCAGGTTGATGGGCAGGCGAACGAACGCAATGGTGCCGATGAAGAAGAGCACCACGAACAGCACTACCGGCGGTACCGGGTGCAGGATCGCCCACGCCGAAATGCGCTTGATGCTCATGGCGCCGCCGCCTTGGCCGTGGCGATTTCGACCTTCTCGCCCTCGTGTAGGAACCCGGCGGCCATCGTGACGATACGCTCGTCGCCAGTGAGGCCCTCGTAGATCGCAATGCCCTGCGCGCTGACCTGCCCGACCTTCACCGGGCGGCGTTCGACGATGCCGCTGGCATTGACGACCATGACATAGGCTCGCGTGCCATCAATGAGAACGGCGCTCTTGGGCAGGATCGGGTGCGCTGCCTCACCCACGTTCGCCTCGCCGCGCGCGAACGCGCCGGGCCGCAGCCTCGGATCCAGCGGGAGTGCGACCCGAACTTCACCGAGGCGAGTTGCCGGATCGATCACCGCACCCAGCAATCGCACTTTACCGGTGAAGGGCTCAGCGACGCCGGTCAGATAGACGGCGACCGACTGATCGACTTCGAGCTTCGGCAGATCCTGTTCCGCGATCTGTCCACGCATCTCGATTTCGCCACCGCGCGCAAGACGGAAGAGCGGCGGCCCGGCCGGAGCAGCAGTCTGACCGACCTCCGCATCGCGTGTGAGTACGATGCCGTCGGCAGGAGCGCGGATCTCGGCGCGGCTCAGTCGCGCCTCGGCTTCCGCAAGCTGTGCGGCGGCGACTTTGACTCGGGCTTCGTCGGCGGCAGCCGTTGCGCGTCGACGCTCGACCTCTTCCTTGGATAGGGCACCGGCCGACTCCACGCTCAGTGCACGCCCGTACTCGGCCGACGAGAGCGTTGCCTGCGCGCGAGCCTCTTCGACAGTCGCGGCCAGGCGGTTGAGTTGCGGGCGCAAGACCGACTGATCCAGGCGGGCGAGCGCCTGCCCCTGACGCACGGTGTCACCGGCTTCGACGAGCACGGCCGTGATGCGACCGCCTTCGCCTTCGACACCGATCGGAATGTCGTAGCGAGCTCCAATCGCGCCACTGAAAGTCACCGTGGACTTGACGACACTCGAGCGCGGTGTCATGACGCTCACGAGCGCGAGCGACTCGTTGCCTGCGCCGGCCGTGGGCGGGGGACCAGAGGGCGAGCGTGTGGCCCAGACGACAGCGATGATCGCCAGGAGCAGCCCGATACCGACGGCCACCCACTGCATCGGGGTCAGGCGGCCGAGGAGGCGTTTGCGCGCGTCGATATCGAGCGCGGGCTGGCCGGTGTCCGCTTCATCGCGGAAGGCTAGAAATTCGTTCTTCTTGGGATCGGGCTGAGCGTTCACGGCACGTCCTTGGCGGCGGAACAGGGTGCCGACTTCGATCGGCACGAGGCCAAGAGTTTAGCCGCCGGACTGTCTTTGCACCAAAACAGGGGACGAGCGGTCCGATCGCCTGACCGGGCGGCTTCAAGTGCTTACAGGAACGCTCTGCGCCCGGTTACGTCTGCGCCGGCGGCACGTTGGCGTTCAGTCGAAACAGGTTGGTCGGGTCGTACTTCGTCTTGAGGGTCACGAGCCGTCGTTCGATACATCCGCACGTTGGATCGCCAATAGACGGCTCCGATGACCGTGAGCATCCGCGAAATTGCACGATGCGCGTGAACCTGCGAGTGCATTGCGACTGCGATGGTGGAAAGGAGCATACTTTTGAAATAGCCCGCTAAACAGTCACCTGCCACTCCAACGATTCGTCCCGCGCACCGCGGGACCGTCACAGGGGGATCAATCAATGAAATCAATCATGACCGCGCTGCTGCTGGCCGTTGCCGTAGTTTCCTCGTCGATGGCCGATGATCTCAAGGAAGAGCTGCTCGCCAGGGAGAAGAGCGGGTGGTCGGCTTGGGCCAAGCGCGACACCTCGGCTATGAAGGACACGATGACCGAGGACGCCGTGCAGGTCGTCGCAGGAGCGGGCGTCTCGAAAGGCCGGGACAAGATTATTGCCGACGTGAGCAGCCATAACTGCCAGATGAAGGAATTCGAGCTCTCGGACAGCAGCCTGCGTCAGGTGTCGCCGGATGTCGCGATCCTCACCTACACGGCGACGCAAGATACGACGTGTGACGACCAGAAGCTGCCAGCCAGGGTGTACTCAACTGCCGTTTACGTTCGTCAAGACGGCAAGTGGCGTTCTACGAGCTATCAGGAGACCGCGCTCAAGTAACCGTAGTTGGCAGAACGTTTCTCGGACCTCGGCAAAGCGTAGGCGGCGACAACGAGCCCGGCCACGCGCCGGGCTTCTTGTTCCTCCGGCCCGCGTGCTTCCTGGCAAACTGTGATCGGGCGCAAGTTCCCGCGCAGGGCAGTCTTGTTACGGTGTTCGGTGATGCGCCCTCGAAGCGACATTCCCGACCCCGACGACCTGGCCGGCCTCGCTTGGTACTACTGGCTCTTGGTCGAGCGCGTGCGATCAGTGAATGCGACGGCCGAGGAGAAGCAGCTGGTGCTCTCGGAGATCGAGCTGTGGTTTAACGCGGCAAGGCGAAAGTGTCTGACGCCGCCAGGCTGCCGATGGAAGAGTGCGTGATGCAACGCGCGAACCGGACGAGGGACGCTACTCGATCATCTTCACCGTCGACACCGGGGCGTAGTCGAACGCCTGGGCCTTCGCGTTCCACGCGATCGCGCGCTCGCCGAACGCCTCGCTGGCGAAATCCGCCGCTTGCTTCTTGCCGCAACCTGCGCCGCTCGTCGTCAACCAGACCTTTGCGGCCGGACCTTCGCCCTCGATCTTCATGCCGTAGGTCATGTCGCTGAAGGCCTGCTTCGCACCGCCCTTGCCGTCACCGACATACACGGTGACGCCCTTCTCGCGGTCGCCGTAGAGGCTCGCAAAGCCCTCGCAACCAACCGACCCGCCGTCCAGGACGTAGTCCTCCTTCCCGTCGGCATTCAGGTCTGCGCGCTTCACCGCATCCGCGGCGAGCGGCTTGCCACCCGCGTCGGTGCACATGCTCGTCAGATCCTTGAGCGCGGCCGCGACGACGGCCGGCGTCTGCGCCGACGAAACCGTCGCGCCCAGGCAGCCAAGCAGGACTGCAACGAGTGTCGATGCACGCTTAGTCATACACATGGTTGGCCCCTTTTTTTTCTTGGGCCGACGCTACGTCTGGGCAGGATGCGCGTCAATCCACGACCGGCTCATAATGTCGTCTTCGAACCAGAGAACACTAATTCCAACCCAGGGGGACTCGTATGACGATGGGCGATCGCTCACCGCACCGCCGAATCGTGGCGCTGCTGCTTGCACTCGTGGTTTGCGCCGGATCGGGTCACGCGGCTGAGCCACCGCGGCTCGTACTTCAGGTGACCGTCGATCAGCTGCGCGGCGACATGTTGCCGCGGTACCGCGATCGATTCGGCGCCGGGGGCTTCAGGCGCCTGATGGAGCAGGGTGCTTGGTACGCGAACGCGCATTACGGAACTGCCAACACCTTCACGGCGAGCGGCCACGCTGTTCTCGTGACCGGCGCGGATACCTCCGAGCACGGGATGGTGGCTAACCACTGGTTCGACCGCGCACTCGGCAAGCGCATCAACTGCCTGTTCGATCCCGATCACGGAATCTCGCCCCGAAACCTGGGTTCCTCGACGCTAGGTGACGAGCTGGTGGCAGCGTCCGGCGGACGCGCACGTGCCTTTGCCGTCGCCGGCAAGGATCGAAGCGCCGTCATTCCTGCCGGGCGGCGCGGCATGGCCTACTGGTTCGATGACGAGACGGGGCGCTTCGGGCACAGCTCGTGGTACGGGTCGTCGCCTCCGGCGTGGGTGGCGGCATGGAACACTGCGAATCCCGCCGCGGGTTTCAGGGGCCGCGAGTGGACGCCGCTCGACGCATCCGCCCGCGACTTCACCGCGGCGATGAGGGCGAACGAGCACGCGCGGCCCACGCCTCCCGTCAGCAAGGCCTTTCCGCACAGGTTGCCAGACAGCGCCGACCACACGCTGTTCGAGGCGATGCCCGAACTGCCGGCGTTTGATGAATACACGCTCGCCTTTGCCCGCGAGCTCATCGAGCGCGAGAGCCTGGGACGCGGGCCGGCAACTGACTACCTGTCCGTGTCCCTCGCGCAGCTCGACTATGCGGGGCACGGCTTCGGCCCCAACAGCCTCGAGTACGCCGACTCGTTGCTGCGGCTCGACGCGACACTCGCTGGCTTCTTCGCGTTCGTCGAGGAGCAGGTCGGAGCTGACCGCCTGCTCATCGTGCTCGCCGCCGACCACGGCGTCGACGAGATACCGGAGGTGAAGCGGTCCGAGCGATTCGACGCCGGGCGGTTGTACCCGGACAAGCTTCGCGAGCAGATGAACCAGGCGCTGGCTTCGCGTTTCGGAGTGAACGCGGAACTGGTTGCCGCATTCACGCCGCCGGGGCTCTACCTGGACCGGACGAAGATTGCCGCTCTCAAGCTCGACTTCGCCGCTGTCGAAGCGGAACTCGCGGCGGAAATGCGCCTGGTGCCGGGGGTGGCGCACGCGATCACGCGCAGCGACCTGCTCGCCGGACGCCTGCCCCAGACCGCGCTGATGCGGCGCATGCAGCGGGCCTTCCACCCGGACCGCTCGGGCGACGTCGTGATCGTGCAGAAGCCGTTCTGGTATCTCTACCACGACGCCGAGTGCTGCGGTGCCATGCACGGCTCACCTTACAGCTACGATACGCATGTCCCCGTGATCTTTGCCGGGGCCGGGATAAGGCCGGCGACTCTCTGGCGTGAGGTCGAACCTGCGAGCATTGCGCCGACGATCGCAGCACTCCTAGGTATCGAGGCGCCGTCGGGCAGCTCAGCCCCGGTGCTCGAGGAGGTTCTGGCTTCGCGCTGATCACACCGCGAGGCGGGCGGCGATTTGATTATGATGAACACCGTGAACGAGAGCGAGTTCGAGTACGTCGGTTTCTGGGCCCGGCTGGGCGCGTCGATCATCGACACGGTTCTCGTCGTCGTGATCTGCTTCCCGCTGCTGACGCTGATCTACGGCAAGGAGTACTGGTCGTCGACCCAGCTCGTGCAGGGACCCGCCGACCTTCTCCTCAACTGGGTTCTGCCGGCGGTCGCCGTCGTGCTGTTCTGGGTCTATCGCCAGGCAACTCCTGGCAAGATTGCGATTGGCGCGCGCATCGTAGATGCGCGTACTGGCGGTCGCCCGAGCACCGGACAGCTCATCGGCCGTTACTTCGCATACTACGTCTCAATGCTGCCCCTGATGCTCGGCTTCATCTGGGTTGCGTTCGACGCGCGCAAGCAGGGCTGGCACGACAAGCTCGCCAACACCGTTGTCGTCCGCGCCACACGACGGACAGCGTAAGAGCGGAGGCACCGACGTGCGCAGATTGAGCCGCGGCCTGGCTCCGCTCTTCCTGGCCGGGCTCGCCGCCTGCGCCCAGCTCGAGCCGCGGCCCGATCTGCCGGTCGAGACCGCAATCCCCGCCGCCGGGGGCAGCATGGTCGATCGCCTTATTGCTCCGGCCGAGGCCCGCCACCCGGGCGAGTCCGCCTTCCGGCTGCTGAACGAGGGACCCGAGGCGTTCGTGGTCCGCGCACACAGCGCGAAGCTCGCAGGCCGCAGCCTGGACGTGCAGACCTATATCTGGCACGGCGACCTCACCGGCGCCTACCTCGCGCGGCAGCTGCTCGACGCGGCGGATCGCGGCGTGAAGGTCCGGCTGCTCGTCGACGACATGGACGCGCGTGCAAAGAACGCCGGGTTCGCGGCGCTCGCAGAACACCCCAACATCGCCGTACGGATGTTCAACCCCTTTGCTTCGCGCAAGGGGACCATGAGCATGGTGGGGGAGGGGCTGACGAGCTTCGGGCGCATCAATCACCGCATGCACAACAAGACCTGGATCGCCGATAACCGGATCGCGATCGTTGGCGGGCGAAACCTCGGCGACGAGTACTTCGGCGCGAGCGACGAGGTCAATTTCGTCGACCTCGACTTTGCGATGATCGGTCCGATCGTGCGCGACGCTTCCGCCTCGTTCGACAAGTACTGGAACTCACCGGCCGCCTACCCAATGGAGGTCCTCGATCCGGCGGGCGTGAGCCCCGATGCGCTGGAAAGATTGCGGGGGCGACTCGCCGACGGGCTGGCCGACGCCACGAAGAGCCGATACGCGGACATCCTGCGCGCCGACGATGCCGTGCGGCGCCTGGTGGCGGGTGACTGGCCCATGGACTGGACCGGCAAGTATTACTTCGCCTCCGACGACCCTCTCAAGGCGATGATGCCCGACCAGGACCCCGGCCGATCGGTGGTGGCTCAGAAGCTCGTAGCTTTGGTCCAGTCGATGCACACTGAGCTCACGGTGATCTCACCGTACTTCGTGCCCGGTGAAGAAGTCACTACGTCGTGGGTCAAGTCGGTCGAGGCCGGCAAGCGCGTGCGCGTCCTCACCAACTCCCTGATCGCCAACGACGTGGCGGCCGTGCACGGCGGTTACGCGCGCTACCGCGAGCGGCTGGTGGAGGGCGGTGTGCTGGTCTGGGAGTTGAAGCCGCTTGCGGGCAGCGACGTGCAGTCGAGCCTGTTCGGCTCATCGGGGGCCAGCCTCCACACGAAATCGCTTGTGGTGGACGGCCGGACACTCTTCGTCGGCAGCTACAACCTCGACCCGCGCTCGACCTGGCTCAACTGCGAGCAGGGTGTGATCGTGGAAAGCGCGGCGCTCGCGCAGCAGCTCGAAGCGATCTTCGCCGAGCAGACGGCGCCCCAACGCGCCTGGCAGGTGACGCGGGTCGACGACGAGCTCCGCTGGAGCGACGGGACCGAGACCTTCGACCGCGATCCCAAGGCCTCCGCCTGGCAGCGCTTCCAGGCCTGGATCACGCGCGTCCTGCACCTCGACGCCCAGCTGTAGCGGCCCGGTGATTATCGCCGTCCGGTCCTACGCCGATTTCTTCGCGGCCTCGCGCTCGCGAGTCTTCTCGACGACGAGCTTGTAGGCGAGGTAATACTTGTAGATGTTGCTGACGTACTGAACGGTTTCTCTACCGACCTCGCGTGCCACGACCACCTCGACGTTGTTGAACCACTTGTTCGGGTCCAGCCCCTCGTCGGCCGCAACCCTGCGCAGCCGCTGGATTCGATTGGGTCCTGCATTGTAGGAAGCAAAGGCGAACAGGTGCCGGTTCACGCGATCGATGCCGGGCTCGTCGAAGTACTCATTTACCATGAACCGCAGGTACTTCACGCCGGCGTGGATATTGGGTTCGAGCTCATGGATGTTGGGGATATTGACGTTGCGGTCCCTGGCGGTTGCCGGCATCACCTGCATGACGCCGATCGCGCCGACGCGGCTGCGCGTTGACTGGTCCAGCCCCGACTCCTGGTAGCCCTGCGCCGCGACCAGCAGCCAGTCGAATCCGTATTGATCGGAGTATTTCTTGAAGAGATCGGTCACCTCGCGCAACCGCTTCATATCAGCATCGGCGGTGGCATTCTTTACCCACTTCGTGCTCTTGAGATAGCGATTGAGGATGTCGTTACCGGTGGCCGAGCCCTTGCGGTTCTTGGCGATGAAGGCGTCGACGACCTGCTTGAACTGCGGCGAATCCTTGCGGATCGCCCACGCGACTTCGCCACCCTCGCGCACCCGCACGTCCGGGTGCAGCTCGATCGTCTCGAAGATCTGCTTCCAGAATGTGGCGATGTGGCTGTCCACGATCGTTGCCGGAATCAGCCCTGCGTTGACCATCTCGAGGATGTCCTCGTCCTCCAGGTTCTCGTCGGCCGGTACGATCTCCACCGGCGCCTTGCCCAGCGCCTTGAGACGCGTGTTGAGCCTGACGAGGCTCGAGTAGTAGCTGCTCGAGCGGCGGACGTGCACCTTGGCCCCGGAGAGGCCTTCGGCCGACGCAGGCGCGGTCGTCCCTGCGGGGGTCACCAGGATCTCGCTTACGTCACCAGCGATCGGCGCGCTGAAGTCGACGAGCTCGAGCCGCTCGGGGGTGATCGTAAGATTGGCCGCCGCGATGTCGCCACGGCCCGCAGCCAGCGCCGGCAGCAACTGATCGCGACTGGTCGGGATGAAGACGACGCGGATCGGCCGTGCGCGGTCCTTCGTGCCGGCATTGAGCGCTTTCTCAAGCAGCATCCCGAGTTCGTAGGTCGAGCCGCGCTGCGTGCCCTTGTCGATGAAATAGAACGTCTTACTGTATGCGACCAGCATGCGGACCAGCCTGCGATCCCTCATGCCATCGAAGTCGTCCGTCCACGTGCCCACCGCAGCGGGGCCCGGCGGGGCAGACTCCGTGTCGGACGGTGCGGGCGTTGCGCCGGCAGACTTCTCTGCCGCCGGCCCGGGTGCCCGATCGCACGCTCCAAGCCCGGCAACGAGAACAAGTGCCAGCACAACAAGCGGTGGGCGCAAGCTCGGATTCAACACGTTGCTCCCGGTCGCCGTAGCTCCAGCGGCTGTTTCTATTTCATGTATCGCGACTCGAACTCCGCCACGGACGCGCCCCCGGCGTCGAACAGTTCCAGCTTCTCGCCGTCGATGCGCCAGGTCGCGACCCTGGGCAGCGCGGCGTAGAACGCCCGCTCCAGGTCCATGCCCTGCGGGCAGGCCATCATCGTACCGGCCATCTGGCTGAAAGTGATCTTGCTGCCGCCGAGCGTATAACTGCCCATCATGCGGTTGCACCCGCCGGAGCCCGCGACACGCTTCTGCTCCGCCTGCAGGATGAAATGCGGCTCACGCTGTTTGTTTTCAACGATGACCGTGTCGCCGCCGAGACGCATCAGCTTCCAGTAGGTGTTTTCGAGCGTTGCCGTCGATGCGGTCGACGCAGAGGTGGGCGGCATGCGCATCAGCATGTCCACGTGGCTGGGCTGGCCTGCGCTCAGGACCGGATAGTGGGTGTCGGTGGCGAACATGAGCCGGTCCTCGTGCGTGACCTTCGCCCGCACCGTGTACCGGTGGGACGGGTCGATGCGCGCGGGGTCATAGGCGATCGAGAACTTGAACGGTGGGCTACCCGGAGAGTCCATCCGCGTGCGCCCGAGCACTTCGGCCGGCGCATCGGCGCGGGAAACGTCCTCGAGCGTCACTTCGAAGACGGCGCCCGGCGGCAGCGCAATCCGCTCGCGGTAGGTGGCGGTCCCGGTCAGGCTCGCTTCTGACCGCGCAGCGTTCGACATACACCCTCCGGTCAGCAGGCCGATCGACAGGAAGACGGCCGCCACGGGTCCGGACGTGTGGTGAGTCATACCGGTCCTTCGGTGAGGGGCTCGATTGTCGCGCGCGTGGCGCGACGCGGACAATAGTCGCGTCACGCCGGCATCGCCACGAAGCTCGGTCTCGAGCCCACGCCACCGCGCCATGTGCTAGTTTGCCCGACGGCGAGTTCCAAGGGGTCGGCATGCATCGTCGTCCTGCGGCGTCCGCATCGCGTCGCTTTTTCTGCTCCGCAGTGCTGCTTGCAGCTTCGGCTCTGGCGCATGCGGCTCCGACAACCCCTTCGCCGTCGACTTACGGCATCCGCATCGACGAGGCATGGATCGCGCTGCCCGATGGTGTGCGGCTGTCGGCCGATCTCTACATGCCCGATGGCGGTAATTCGGGCGAGCGGTTTCCGGTGCTCCTCGAATACCTGCCATATCGCAAGGCCGAGGGCCGTGGCCGCAACTATCCCCTGTATTCGTACTTCGTCCAGCGCGGCTACGTGGTCGCGGCCGTCGACATCCGCGGTACCGGCAACAGTGAAGGGCGCCTGATTCCTTACGAGTACTCCGACATCGAGCATCGCGACGGTGAGTTCGTGATCGACTGGCTTTCGCGGCAGAACTGGTCAAGTGGCAAGGTCGGCATGTTCGGCATCTCCTGGGGTGGGTTCAACTCGATCCAGATGGCGCTCCGCAACCCGCCGGCGCTGAAGGCGATCATCGCCGTCGACGCGACCGAGGACCTGTACCAGGAGGATGTGCACTTCATCGACGGGATCATCCACGTCGATTCCTGGGAGATGAGCCAGGACCTCGACAACGCGCGGCCGGGCGCGCCTGGCTACGTGATCGATGAGGCGTACTTCCGCGACCGCTTCGACACCCAGCCGTGGATGATGACCTACAAGCGTCAACAGCGTGACGGCGCGTTCTGGGATCGGGCATCGGCGAAGGGCCGCTACGCCGACATCCGCATCCCGAGCCTGTTCATCGCGGGCTGGTATGACGGCTATCGCGACAGCGTGCCGCGGATGCTCGCCAACGTGAGTGCACCGGTAAAGGCGATCATCGGCCCGTGGTCGCATGCCTGGCCGCACGAGCCGTACCCGAAGCCCGGCATCGAATGGCGACACGAGGCCGTGCGCTGGTTCGACCAGTGGCTGAAGGGCATCGACACGGGGATCATGGACGAGCCACGGTTTGCAGTCTTCGTCCGGAACTGGCATGCGCCGGGGCCGTATCTGGAGGAGGCGCCGGGCGCCTGGCGATACGAGGATGGCTGGCCGATCGCGCGGATCCGCGACCAGGTGATGCATCTCCAGCCCGACCACACTCTTCGGTCGGAGGAGCCGGAGGCAGCCACGCATCGGCTGCGCTATGTGCCCTCGATCGGCATCGAGGCCGGTGGCCCCGTGATGTGGTGGGGCGACGTCGCCCACGATCAGCGACCGACCGACGCCTACAGCCTGGTTTACGACAGCGTGCCGCTCGAGAGCGACACCGAGATCTTAGGGATGCCGCGCGCCTTGCTGACCGTGTCTGCGGATGCGCCTCGTGCCAACTGGTTTGCACGCATCTCGGACGTGGCACCCGACGGGACGGTGACGCAGGTGGCGGGCGCCGGCTTCAACGGTACGCACCGCAAGTCGGCGCGCGAGCCTTCGCCGCTCGCGCCGGGCGAGACACTCGCTATCGACATCGAGATGCACTTCACTTCATGGGTGTTTCCGAAGGGTCATCGAGTTCGCGTCGCGGTGAACAATGCCCAGTGGCCGATGCTCTGGCCTACGCCACATCCGATGACAAGCACGCTGCAGCTCGGACCGGATGCGTCGCGCGTGGTGTTGCCGGTCGTGCCTCATGCACCGCGACCGGTGCCAGCCTTCCTTCCGCCGAGCGAGAGTCCGACGCTTGCGGGGTTCGAAACGCTCGATGCCGGCACGAGCTCCGGCTACGGCGAGATCTCATCGGTGAATCGCAATCCACAGACCGGCGAGGCGACCGCGACGGCGACCAACACGGGTGGGCAGCGCTATCCCTGGGGCGTCGAGCGCTACAACGAGACCATCCGGCACATGGTCAAGGATGACGACCCGGCGAAGGCGGCAATGCAGGGCTCGCATCGCCTGGAGGTCGAGCTGCCCGGCCGGACGCTTCTCTGGGAAGCCGAGCTATCTTTCAGCAGCGACGTCGACAGTTTCCACTATTCCTATCGCCGCCGCCTGAGCGAGAACGGCAAGCTGCTCCGCGAAAAGACGTGGACGGACACGATTCCGCGCGACTTTCAGTGAGCAAGCGGTCAGGGCGCGTCCGACTTCGCGACCAGCGTGAAATGCTCGATCTGCGGTGGTACGGCGAAGTATGGGCTGACGATGGCGCGCCATTTGGCATACGCGGCGGAACTGCGGAAGTCGACGGTGTGGTTCTCGAGCGTGTCCCAGAAGATCATCAGCACGTATCGATCCGGAGATTCGACGCCACGATTGACCTTGTAGCCACGAAAGCCGGTCGCGTTCGCGATTACGGTCTCCACGCCACGGCGGATGGCCGCGTCGAAGACAACCTGCTCACCTGGGCGTATGCGGATGTCGACCATTTCCAGGATCATATGAGTCTCCGGTGGTGGCTCATCGAGTCGTCGTATCCTCGCGCAGATCAGGAGTAACTTCGAATGCTTGTATTTCCCGCGATCCTCACGTTTGCGCTGCAAGCGGCGACGACCACCGCTGTGGTCCAGCCGACTCCTTCGTGGCTTCCTCGCGTCGACAGATTCGTCGGCGAGCAGATGCAGGAACAGAAAGTGCCGGGCATCTCGCTCGCGATCGTCAAGGACGGATCGCTCGTCGTCGCTAAGGGCTACGGAGAATCGAACGTCGAGCATCACGTCCCGGTGACGGCGGAGACGATCTTCCAGTCGGGATCGGTCGGAAAGCAGTTCACTGCCGCCGCGGTAATGCTGATGGTCGAGGAAGGCCGCCTCGCGCTCGAGGACCCGATCACGAAATACCTGCCGGACGCACCCGCGAGCTGGAAACCGATCCGCGTGCGGCATCTGCTCACTCACACCTCCGGCATCCCGGATTACGCGGTCGATTCGTTCGACTACCGGCACGACGCTACCGAGGAGGAGCTGACCAGGATGATGTACGCGCTCACGCCGCAGTTCGAGCCCGGCGCGAAGTGGGAATACAGCAACACCGGCTATCTGCTGCTCGGTGCGATCATCCACAAGGTGTCCGGGCGGTTCTACGGCGATCTCCTCGCCGAGCGGATCTTCCGCCCGCTCGGCATGTCGACGGCGCGGGTCATCAGCGAGGCAGACATCGTTCCGCACCGTGCCGCGGGCTACCAGCTACTCGACGGCCAGCTCAAGAACCAGGATTGGGTTGCGCCCTCGCTGAACACGACCGCCGATGGCGCGCTCTATCTCTCGACGCTCGATATGGTTGCATGGGACAAGGGGCTGCGTGCGGGAGCAATTCTCAAGCCCGAGAGCTGGAAGCAGGTGTATACGCCCGTGCGCCTGGCGAGCGGCGAGAGTTATCCATACGGCTTCGGCTGGTCGGTCAACACCCGGGCCGGCGCCCCGCTGTACTCCCATGGCGGATCCTGGCAGGGCTTCAAGGCGTACATAGCCCGATATCTGGGCGCCGACATGACCATCATCTTGTTTGCAAATCTGGCGGATACGGACACCGGCAAGGTCGTCGACGGCGTCGCGACCATCATCGACCCCTCACTTGCGCCGCCGCCAGAGGCGTCGACGGATACGCAGTAGAGCAGTCGGAAGGGGCAATCCGTGTCAGCGGGCATCGTCGGCGGACAGCGTGCCGTGATCGAGACTGCAGGCGCGATGCGCGCTGCCGGTCGCGCGTTCTCGCTCGTGCTGGTGGCACAGACCGAGGGATCGACCTACCGCAAGTCGGGCGCCGTCGCGCTGGTTGGCGCGGATGGCGTCCACGTCGGCGTGATCTCGGGTGGCTGCCTCGAATCGGGTGTCGAGAGCCTGGCGCGCGATGCCCTGCGAGCGGGAGCTCCGAGATTAAAGGTGTTCGACACGCGCAGCGACGACGACCTGATATTCGGCTCCGGGTCCGGCTGCCGCGGACGCATGCACGTGCTGGCCTTGCCGACCACATCCGCGGCGTGTCGGGAGCAACTCGATGCGATCATGGCCGCGGGGCGCGCGCGGCGCTCGATCACGCTCGCCTTCGATCAGCTTGCGCCCGGTCTGCTCGATGGCGGGGAGGTGACGATCCGTCCTGCTCCGCAGGTGCTGGTCTTTGGAGCCGGACCCGAGGCGCCGCCGCTGATGGGGATTGGCCAGACGCTGGGTTGGTACTGCTGTCTCGCGGATCATCGCGCGGGACTGCTGGTACCGGAGCGCATCGGTCACGTGGATCGCATGCTGTCACTGCGTCCGGCTGCTGCCCTGCGAGAGCTCGCAGGCGAACGGTTCGACGCGGCGCTCGTAATGACACATGTCGCCGACACGGATCTCGAGGCGTTGCGTGTGCTGGCCGTCGCGGACGTGTCATACGTGGGACTTCTCGGACCGCCGGCGCGTCGCGACGAATTGCTGGCGCGGTTGGACGCGTCGGAGCGTGATGCGCTTCGTGCGCGGCTGCGTGCTCCCCTGGGGCTACCGCTCGGTGGCGAAGGTCCTGAGGCGATCGCGCTCGCGATTGCCGCCGAGCTGCAGAAGTTTGTGAACTCCGCGTGAGCGCACCCGGGCATGCCGTGGTTCTGCTCGCCGCGGGCGAATCCCGTCGGCTCGGAGAGCCCAAGCAGCTCTTCGTCGTCGACGGTGAGGCGCTGGTGCGCCGGGCCGCGCTCGCCGCGATTGCAACGAGCCCGGCGCAGGCGCTGATAGTGGTCGGCGCACGCGCAGAGGCCGTGTGGGGGGTGGTGGCGGACCTGCCGCTTACCCGCGTCCAATGCGCAGACTGGTCCGAGGGGCTCTCGGCATCGATTCGCGCGGCGCTGCGCATGATCGACACTCACGTTGGTGCCGCGCTCTTTGTGCTCTGCGACCAACCTGCGCTCCGCGCGTCGCATCTGCAATCGCTGGTCGAGCGCTGGCGTTCGGATCCGGGACGCGCGGCGGCAAGCTCCTATGCGGGCACGGTTGGCGTCCCGGCCGTGTTGCCACGCACCTGGTTCGACGGACTGATGGGGTTGGCGGGCGATAGGGGAGCGCGCGACCTGCTTCGCACCCGGGCGCACGACGTCAACGTCATCGAGTTTTTGGGTCTGGCCAACGACGTGGACGGTCCGACCGATCTCGCGCGGCTGCGGTCGCGCTGACCAATACCAATCAATAGGTTGCACAACTTGAGGTTGCTCCCAATGGGACTGGACACGTGGCGCCGTCGAAATCATAATACGAACTATTCGCATTAAGATTTAGAACAGCCAACCGGGAGACCCGTCGTGAGTGATTCGCTGCCCCGATGCGACTGGACGACCCGCACGACCCGCACGACCCGCACCACCCGCACCACCCGCTCGACGCGCTCCGCGGTAAAACCCATCGCCCTTGCCGTGACGATGGCATTGGCACTGGCCTCTCCGGCGCACGCCACCGGGGACGAGGTTGCCGTGTCCGCGGATTCTCGGTCCGCAGCGGATGCCAACCCCGAATCGACGCTGCCAAAAATCCAGGTGTCTGCGGAAACGCAGGACGCCGATGACACTTATGCCCCGGCCCGCACCCGCAGCGCCACGAAGACGGACACGCTGCTACGCGACGTGCCGCAGTCCATCACGGTGGTCAGCGAGCGGATGATCCAGGACGCGTCCATGCAGAACATGGCGGACGTCGTGCGCTATGTGCCCGGTGTCGGGATGGCGCAGGGCGAGGGCAACCGCGACACGCCGATACTGCGCGGCAACGCCTCGACCGCCGATTTCTTCGTCGATGGCGTACGCGACGACGTCGAGTACTTCCGCGACCTGTACAACGTGGAGCGCGTCGAAGCGCTCAAGGGACCAAACGCGATGATTTTTGGCCGCGCCGGCGCGGGCGGCGTGATCAACCGTGTCACGCGGCAGGCCGGGTGGGACGACGTGCGCGAAGTCTCGCTGCAGGCGGGGTCGTGGGACAACCTGCGCACGACCGCGGATTTCGGTGGCGCGCTCAACGACAGGATCGCCGTGCGCGTCACGGGTCTTTACGAGGATTCGGAGAGCTACCGCGATGGTTTCGAGCTCGAGCGCTATGGCGTGAATCCGACGCTCGCGATGCGACTAGGTGAGAGCAGCACGCTAAGGTTGGGCTACGAGTACTACACCTACGATCGCATCGCCGACCGCGGCGTGCCGTCGTTTGACGGCCGGCCGGTCGAGACGGACGAGTCCACCTTCTTCGGCGACCCCACGCGCAGCCCGACAGACGCGACGGTGAATCTCGCCACGGCGGTGTTCGACCACGAGTTCGGCAATGGTGTCAGCCTGCGCAACCGGACGCTGTACGGCGATTACGACAAGTTCTACCAGAACGTGTACTCGGGAGGCGCGGCGACCGTGGACGAGAACGGCATCATGGGGGCGCCGATTTCCGCCTACAACAATGCGCAGCAGCGCGAGAACCTCTTCAACCAGACCGACCTGGTGTTTTCGCTCACGACCGGATCGGTGGAGCACGAGCTCCTCACCGGCGTGGAGATCGGCCGCCAGGAAACCGACAACTTCCGCAATACAGGCTTTTTCAACGACGAGCTCGAAACCGTGACCGCGCCCGTCAGCAGTCCGACGATCTCGATCCCGGTTACGTTCCGACAGGACGAGGACGACAACGACAATCACGTCGAGACCAATGTGGCGGCGATCTACGTGCAGGACCAGGTGAAGCTGTCGGAGCACTTCCAGGCCGTGCTCGGACTGCGCTACGACCAGTTCGACGTGGACTTCGACAACAACCGCACGGGTGTGCGGCTCGAGAGCGACGATGACCTGGTGTCGCCCCGCGCAGGTCTCATCTACAAGCCGGTCGAGCCAGTATCGCTCTACGCGAGCTACAGCATGACCTACCTCCCGCGTGCGGGAGCGCAGATGACGTCGCTTACGGCGACCAATGAGGCGCTCGACCCGGAGGAATACGAGAACTACGAAATCGGCGCGAAGTGGGACCTGCGCCCCTATCTGTCACTGAGCGCGGCCGTCTATCGGCTGGATCGGACCAACGTCGCGATCCCGGATCCGCTGGATCCGAGCCTTTCGATCCTGGTCGACGGGCAGAAGACCGAAGGCGTCGAGCTGGGAATCAGCGGGCAGGTCACCGAGGCCTGGAGCATGTTCGGTGGGTACGCCTATCAGGACGGGGAGCTGACGGCCACAGCATCGGCAACCGCGGTTGACGGTGCGACGCTCGCCCAGCTGCCGGAGCACAAGATTTCGCTCTGGAACCGATATCAGCTGACACCCGCCTGGGGCGTCGGTCTCGGCCTGATGTATCAGAGCGACATGTATACCTCGACCGACAACACCGTCACGCTGCCAAGCTTTACGCGGGTCGACGCGGCGCTCTTCTATTCACTCAACGACCGCATCCGGGCCCAGCTCAACGTCGAGAACCTGCTCGACGAGGAATACCTGGCAAATGCCCACAACAACAACAACATCTCGCCCGGCTCGCCGCTCGCTGTGCGGATGGGGGTGACGGTCGCGTTCTGAGCCACGCGCTCTTGCGACAGATTCCATCGCCATCCCGGCTGTGGTCGAATGCGGGATGGCGCACGAAATCATCGATGCCTGGGCGCAGCATCCGACGCGCAGGCATCTCGAGCAGCCGATGTTCGAGTCGCTCAGGCGCTGGACGCGCGGTGCGCTGCCCGAGGGTGAGCTACCCGTTTCGGCGACGATTGCCGCCATGGACGAGGCGGGTGTCGCGCTGTCTCTCATCAGCGCCTGGGTCGGGCCACGCGGCGATCTGATCTCGAATGACGAAGTCGCAGGGTTCGTTGCGCAGGCGCCGGATCGCCTGGCGGGTATCGGCTCGGTCGACATCACCCGGCCGCGGGCCGCAGTGCGCGAGGTACGCCGCTGCATCCGTGAGCTCCGCTTCAAGGGTATCCGCGTGCTGCCCTGGCTCTGGGAGATGCCGCCCACGCATGCGCGCTTCTACCCGGTGTATTCAGAATGCTGCGAGCTGGGCGTGCCCTTCTGCACGCAGGTCGGGCACACGGGCCCGCTGATGCCCTCCGAGGTCGGCCGGCCGATTCCCTATATCGACCAGGTCGCGATCGACTTCCCCGAGCTCGTCATCGTCTGCGGGCACATCGGCTATCCGTGGACCGAGGAGATGATCGCGGTCGCGACCAAGCACCCGAACGTGTACATCGATACGTCGGCCTACACGGTGCGCCGCTATCCTCCTGCCCTCATCGCGTATCTCAAGGCGCACGGGTGTGACAAGGTCCTGTTCGGGACCAACTGGCCGATGATTGCACCATGCAAGGCGCTCGAAGGTCTCGCGGATCTCGCGCTGACTGGCGAGGTCGTCGCAGGTTTTCTCGCCGGCAACGCCGCGCGCGTGTACCGGCTAGCCGCGGCGACGGCGGTGAACCAGGCCGATGACGAGCAGACCGAGCCCCAGTAGCACGAGCGTACCGGGCTCAGCGATCAAAGCCCGCCGGAATCCCTGCGCGAGGATTTCGTGCATGCGAGCTGTCGGGTGCTCGCCATCCCAGAACAGGTACTCGTCCGGGTTTGCACAGACCGTCGGCGGGCTTCCGGAGGCGATCACCACGCATGGTTCCGTCGTGTTCGTGAGTCCATAGGCGCCTGGGTCCGCAAGTACCTGCTGGAATAACGCATCGGTATCAAACAGGGTGATCTCGGCGGCAATCGCCGCATCGAGCAGCGCAAGCTGTGCGGCGAGGTTGGTGTTGAACGCGATCGACAGGTCATTCAAAAGGGGATTGCCTGCGAACGCGGGTGCATCGGCGAGGTTGGCCAGGTTTGGCACCAGGAAGTGCTGCGCGCCCGCCGCCGCCAGTATCTGGATGATCGAGGCAATGTTCGCAATCGCGCTTCCAATCACCGTTGGATCGAGGCTCCCGGTGGCGCTCGCGTAAAACACGTCGTTGGGGAACAGCCAGATGACGAAAAGCGAGGTGGCCGGATCGAAGTCGTTCGCCGCATCCCAGGCCTGGAACTCCCCGAGCTGCGAGGTGGCCCCGCGACCGGCGAACACGGGCTGCAGGTCTGGCGGAACGAGCGGGTTGAGCTCGTTGAAGTTCTCGGTGCCCGAAGTTGCCCCGCCGATCGCGAAATTCGTGCCGCCGGCGAGCGAGGGCTGCAGCCCGCCGTCGCTGTTGTACAGATTCCAGAGCTGCTCAACCGCGGTCGGGCCATTTGAGGATCGCCCCCCGGCGTAGGGCGGCGGCGGGAAGGGACCGTCAGGCAAGTTCTGCGTGAGCAGCCCACTGTTGCCGCCGTCGGAGAGACTGTCGCCGAAGACGAACATGTCGGTGATCGTGAGCAGATCGGCGCGCGCTGCGAACGGCTGCGCCGCGAGCGCGGCGACGACGGCGGTGACGAACAGGATTCGACGTGGGCCCTTCACGTCTTGTCTCCGGCCGGCGAGCGCCACTCCCTCGAACCCTGGCGGCCGGTCTTCTGTCAATGCAAGCCGCGGACCAGCGTTGAAATGTGCAATGGAATCAACGGTCAGCCACCGACGGCAGCGGTACCAGACCCGCACATTGTCAAATTAGCCGACGGCGGTTTCGCTGATCAGCTGCCGGAGCCGCGCGATCTGCAAACGCCGCCCGGCGACGCGCGGATCGGCCTCGGGGTCGAGCCGCCGATCGCGCAGCCGGCGCTTGCGGAAGGCGAGCTCGTGCTGTGCATTCACTAGCGCGGCGGAGGCGGCTTTGTTGCGCGCGTCGATGCGGCGGGTCCGGTAGACGCGGTCGGCCAGCACCGCCTGGTACTCCTCGGTAGTGATCGAGCGACCGACCTCGTCGGACAACTCCTCGCGGATCACCGCTCGCTCGGCGTGACCGCTCCGCCGGATGATCCAGACCATCAGCAGAGCAAAGGGCAGGAAGATGAACAGGTTCGTCAGGCTGGCGGACGCCATCGCCTGGAGCAGCCCCATGTCGGGCGGCGGCGCGACCTCGGTCGGTGGTACCGCGCCGCGCTTCGCCGCGACCAGCGCCACGAAGAGCGGTAGCGAGTTGTTCCAGGCGTGCGCGAGAACGGCCAGCGCGAATCCCACGAGCGGGGCGATCCAGGCCAGCGAGCGGATGCGCGTTGCACGCGCGAAGCCTAGCGATGCGCCGAAGATCCCTGAGAACATCGCGTGCCCTGCGAGACCCAACCACGCATAGCGCATGCCGAGCTGAAAGCCGAACGGCGCATCGCCGAACTCGACGAAGTTCTGCTGCACGTACAGCGCCGACTCGAACCAGTTGAACCCGGCGCCGATCAGCGCGCCATAAACGAAACCGTCGCGGACGTTGTCGAACTCGGAGCGCACCAGCCAGAAGAGCAGGAGCAGACCGAGACCCTTGGTAGTCTCCTCGACCAGTGGCGCCGCGATCGGCGCTCCGATCATCAGCGCCGCCTCTGGCCCAAGCATATCCTTGAGCGCCGCGTTCCCCTCGAGCCACTGTGCGACGAAGTAGAGCACGGTCGAGTTCACCGGCAGTGCGAGTGTCGTCGCGATCAGCCCGCCCCAGAGGAACGCCGATGTGAACAGCCAGGGTGATTCGCGCTCGCGCCGGTCGAGAAACCAGAGCACCGCGATCGGCATCGCCGAGAGCAGCGTCGACATGGCGAGCGCGACGAAAAACACCCGGGTAGCCTCGGCGCCCAGGCTGGCGACGGCCGCGCAGATGACGAACGATGCCAGAAGCAGCAGCACCGCGAGACAGACTGCGGTGATTCGCGCGACCCGCGGACGGCGAAGCGGCGACGAGATCGCCAGCCCAGTGGGATCGCGTCGCAGTGAGCTCATGCGCCAGGTCCTTCGGACCTCAGCCGAGCAGTACCGCAACGAGGCCGGCGAGCACGATCCCGGCTGCGCCGATCAGGATCGGACGACGCAGCCCCGGTGCGCCGAGTCCCGTCACCATCAGCGCCTTGACCACCGTGTTGGTGAGCGCCGCGATGACGATGGCCGTCACCGCGACATCGACTTCACCCCGCTGCGCGTATTGCGACATGGAGAGCGTGATCGCATCGACATCGGTCGTACCCGCGAGCGCGGCGACGACGTAGACGCCCCCGGGTGGATAGTCCTGCTGCACGAACGCGACCAGCAGCAGCACCAGCGCAAAAAGCGCGGCGAACTTGGCCGCGGAGGTAAGGCTGAACGGATTGCTGAGGGGAACACCGCTGCCGGCCGAACCGTCGTCTGCCCCACGGCGAAACATCACCCAGGCGACGCCCGCGGAAACTGCCGCCATTCCCAGGAAGGGCAGGACGAGGCGCGGCAGCAACCCCCGGTTGACGATCAGCACCATCGCAAGCACGCGCAGGAACATGACCCCCCACGCGATCAGGATGCCGCAGGCGAAGGCCGGCGCCGAGTCCGCCTGACCTTTCTCGCGGCTCTGCCTGGCGAACGACAGGGTGACGGCGGTGGAGGAAACGAGCCCGCCGGTCAGGCCGGTGAGCGGGATGCCGCGATCCGGGCCGAGCAGGCGCACCGCCACGTATCCGACCAGCGACAGACTGGAGATCAGCAGCACAAGCAGCCAGAGTTTCTGCGGGTTGAGCGCGCCCAAGGGATCGATCGCGCGATCGGGCAGCAGCGGCAGAACGATGAACGTGGCCGCCAGCAGCCGCACGCCCGCGTATACGTCGTCCGCATCCAGTCTCGACACCAGGCCATGTAACGGCTGCTTGTATGCGAGCGCCGCCGCCATCGCGATGGCGAGCGCGACCGCGATCTCGCGGTGCCCGAGCATCACCGTCGCGCCCAGCAGGCAGATCGCAATCGCCGCGAGTTCGGTGGTTAGCCCGAGCGCATCGGGCTGCACGCGTGCCGCAAGCACGTAGCTCGCTACTACGGCGACCAGCGTCGCGAGGACCACCGCCACGAGAATCCACGGGAAGTCGAGCAGTTTCGCGAGCCAGCCGCCGATCGCGCCCAGCATTGCAAGAAGGATGAAGGTTCGAAGTCCACCGACAGATATGTCGCCCTCCGACTGCTTGTGCCGCTCCCGCTCGATTCCGAGCAGGGTGCCGATCAGGAGCGCCGTGGCGAAGTCGCGAACCGTGTCGAAATCGAGCGCGCCGACCATCCGAGTTCACTTCGTCCGGGCGGGGCCGGCGTAGAGGTCGATTACCCGGTCGAGCGCGGCGCGGCAGACACGGCAGAAGGGCACTTCGTCGCGTGTGAACATGACGCAATCCGCCTGCGAGCGGTAGAAGGATCGCGCATCGTAGTTCGCACCCTGGAAGGCGCCAACCTGGGCGGAGTGCGGGCCGGTGCCGAGGAGCTGCGTCGCGTGCGCCTGCTCCTCGCGGAAGAGAGCCGACATCTCGGCCTCTGGCCGGCGTTCCTGCCGGATCAGCTTGCGCCGCGCTTGGAAGTCGCGCTGGCGTTCCTCGAAGGCCTCCTTGGGCCAGGGTGTCGGGATCGGCGTGCCCGCCGCGACCAGCGCACCCCATTTCAGCGAGCGAGGATCCGCAAGCGCGGTGACGTTCGCTTCCCACGGCTCGACGACGGTCTGTACTGGGGCGTAGGCGACGGGAGAGGTGTAGTACTCGTCGGCGAGGCCGGCGAAGTGATGACCGAACTCGTGGACGAACAGGTAATCGGCCCAGTCGTTCTTCACCGCGACCGTCGAGAAAGTGTTGAAGATCCCGCCGCCCCCGTAGGTCTCGTTGTTGACCAGGAGGGTGACGAATTCATAGGGCGCCCAGGCAGCAACGTCGCGCAGCGCGCGGTTCTCGAACGTGAGCACGTAGCGCTCGGACCCGAAGGCATCGTAAGCGGCGCCCACCGGCGTGCGCCGATACACGCCGGTCGAGGGTCGCGCGACGCCCGATTGGGCCGCTGGCGGGCAGAGCCCCCAGACGTTGAAATCAGGTCGTCGCGTCCGGAACGGCTCATGACGGAATAGCGCGTCGATCATCCGCCTGGCATCGTTCGGAAATCCATCGCTGCACTCCTGCGCGGTATAACCGTCGCCGATCAGGAGTAAGTCGACCTTGTCGGGTGGGGCACCATGTTCCTCGAGGGCGATGAGCGTCTGCGGAGGCGGAGCGGCGCGCTCGACGAACATACCCTCCGGATCGACGACAGACTCCCATACAGTCTCGAAGGCCTGTGCCGCGTTGCGGCGCTGCACTGCGATGCGAACAGGCGCTGCCGGACGCGGAAAGCGCAGCGATTCGTGAAAGCTGCGATGCGTATCCCTGGCTTCCTCCGTGGTCGCCCACTCGCCGAGAATCGAGGAGTATCCACGCGAGTAGAGCAGGCGTCCGCCAGGTTCGCGCACCTCGAAGCGGTATGCACCGGTGTCGCTGTCGTCGATTGCACGCGCCGGGCTCCCCGGCCACGGCAGCGGCTCGAGCACGACGCGGTCGATCGCGAACACCTCGAGTCCGCGACCGCCGGTATGCACCAGATCGACGCGCAGCGTCGCCGGCGGTGCGACGGGCGGCGAGGCCGAATGCGCCTGCGCGGCAAGGCCGAACAGGCATCCGAGCATCGTAATCGAGCGGAGCACGTCAGCGCGCCTTGCGCCGGCCCCGTGGCTTCGCCGCGGCCTTGCGCCGCGACGCGCCACGCCCGGATCGCACGGCGCGCATCTGTATCGCCGCATCGACCTGACGGAGCTGGGTGACGAACAGCTGCGCCACGCGGGACAGCGCGCGCTTGCGCGAGCGGAAGACGCCGTAATTCGCCCGCAACCACGGCGCCTGGAAGGGCACGGCCGCGAGCTTGCGGCCGCGGATGTCGTCGTGGATGGCTGGTGCGGGTGCCAGTCCCACCGCGTCGCCCGCCGCCACCGCAAACCTGACCACCGAGAAATCGTCGCTCCTGAGCGCCGGCAGGAGATCGCCGGTCGCGCGATCAGGCCGGAGCTGCGTTTGGACACCGGCGAAGTGCAAGGCGATCCGCTGCGGAACTCGCGACATCGCCAGCGGAAACACGAGTATGTCGGCCAGGGTAGGCGGCTCGCTGGACATGAGCGGGTGTCCCGGACGGACGAAGAAATGGAGCGCATATTCCGCGACCGGATCGATGGCCAGTCGGGTCGGGTGACGCGCGGCGGCCGAGGTGTCGGCGACGCCCAGCTCGAGCTCGCCCGCGATGACGGCACGCGCCAGCTCCTCGAAATCCGCCACGACCACGCATGCGCGCAGACGCGAGTTCGCAGTGATCATGCGGCCGAGCGTGACACCGAGCGGGAGCTGGGCGACGAACGTGTCGGCGCCGAGGGTGATCACGGGCGAATGCAGCCCGGCGAGCTCCTCGAGGTCGCGGGTAAAGTCGCGTGCCTGCGAAAGGATGCGCCCGGCATGCTCGAGCACCAGCTTGCCGGTTTCCGCAGGCTTGAGCGCACGGGTCGCGCTGCCGAGCAGATCCACCCCGAGCGTGGACTCGATCGCGTTCAGTCGCTTCCGAAGCAGTTCCGGCGAGAGGCCGATCGCACGTGCGGTGCGGGCGATATCACCGGCCGGCAGCATCGCGAGCAGGTCGAGCAGGCTGGGTGACTTGGCCATGCGGATCCAACGCTAGCAGAGGCGCCATCGGCTGCACAGGGTCGCCGGCCGGTCCCGCCCGCGTGCGACGCTGAGCCTTCGGTATGATGCCCGGCGTGACTGCGAAGCTCATTTCACGCCGGGACCTCGAATTCCTGCTCTACGAGTGGCTGGATGTCGAGCGGCTCTGCGCGCGACCGCGATTCGCCGATCATTCGCGCGAGACATTCGATTCGGTGCTTTCCTCCGCCGAGCGGATCGCCGTGGAGCGCTTTCTTCCCCACCGGCGGAAATCGGATCTCGAGGAACCGGTCATCGACGGCGAGCGCGTCCGGCTGCTGCCGGAGATCAAGTCGGCGCTCGCTGCATTTGCCGATGCAGGGCTGCTCGCCGCGACCTGCGACTACGAGCTTGGTGGCATGCAGCTGCCGGTGGTGGTCGACAAGGCGGCGTTCGCCTGGTTCGGCGCCGCAAACGCCGCGACCACGGGCTATGCGCTGCTCACGATCTGCAACGCCCACCTGCTGCTCGCTCACGGCACGCAGGCCCAAGTCGATGCGTTCGTGCGACCGATGCTGGCGGGACGCGCGATGGGGACAATGTGCCTCTCCGAGCCGCAGGCGGGCTCTTCGCTCGCCGACATCGCGACCCGCGCCGAACCCGACGGCATGAGCGCGCTCGGTCCCCGCTACCGGTTGCACGGCAGCAAGATGTGGATCTCGGGCGGCGAACACGAGCTCGCCGACAACATCGTGCATCTTGTGCTCGCGAAGATTCCGGGCGCACCGGCGGGCGTCAGGGGCATTTCGCTTTTTGCCGTACCGCGCCGCCTGATCGCTGCCGACGCCACCCTTGGCGAGCGCAACGACGTAGCGCTCGCTGGACTCAACCACAAGATGGGCTATCGCGGAACTGTCAACACGATGCTCAGCTTCGGCGAGGGCCGGTTCCGGCCCGAGGGCCGCGCTGGAGCGATCGGCTACCTCGTTGGCGAGCCGCACCAGGGGCTCGCCTGCATGTTTCACATGATGAACGAGGCGCGGATCGGTGTCGGTCTCGGCGCGGTCGCGCTGGGCTATGCCGGCTACCTCGAGTCGCTCGACTACGCCCGTAATCGCCCGCAGGGTCGTCGGCCGGACGCCCGCGACCCGGCCACCCCGCCGGTTGCGATCGTGGAGCACGCCGACGTGCGCCGCATGCTGCTCGCGCAGAAGGCGTATGTCGAGGCCGGCCTCGCGCTCAACCTCTACTGCGCGCTGCTCGTCGACGAGCGCAACACCGCGCCCGACGCAGCGGCCCGGCGCCGAGCGGGGTTGCTGCTCGATCTGCTGACGCCAATCGCAAAGTCCTGGCCGGCACAGTGGTGCGTCGCGGCCAACGACCTGGCTATCCAGGTCCATGGTGGCTACGGGTACACGCGGGACTTCCCCGTCGAACAGCTCTACCGCGACAACCGGCTGAACCCGATCCACGAGGGGACTCACGGGATCCAGGCGCTGGATCTGTTGGGCCGGCGAGTCGGGCTCTCGGGGGGCGAGGGGTTCGAGCTGTTGTGCGCGACGATAGGATCAACGATCGTGCGTGCACGGTCGGATGCTGTGGGTGGCACGCGGGCGTTACACAACGGAGACCTCGGCGCACACGCCGATGTGCTCGAGGCGGCCGTTGGACGGCTGGTCGCGACGACGCGCGCCCTGCAGGCCGTTGCAGAACCTGCACGACGGCTCGCAAATGCGGCGATCTACCTGGAGGCTTTCGGTCACGTCGTCGCCGCCTGGATCTGGCTGGAGCAGGCGCTCGTCGCGGGCGGTCGACCGGGCGCGTTCTATGACGGCAAGCGCCAGGCCTGCCGCTGGTTCTATCGCTGCGAGCTGCCGCGTACAGCGGCGCAGTTCGAACTGCTGGACCGCCTGGACGACACGACGCTCATGATGCGCGATGAGTGGTACTGAGGTTCCTGGAGTCGGGATCGATGCCGCGCGGCTAGGCGACTGGATCGCCGCGACGCTGGGTGGTGCGGCGGCGCCGGTACAGATCACGCGCATTAAGGGCGGGCAGTCGAATCCGACCTATCTGGTCACGCGCGGCCGCGACCGCTACGTGTTGCGACGCAAGCCCAGCGGGACGCTGGTGCCATCGGCGCACGCAGTCGACCGCGAGTACCGCGTGATGGCGGCGCTTGCGGCAAGTGACGTCCCCGTGGCACGCGTCCACGCGCTGTGCGAGGACGACTCGGTGATCGGCACCGCGTTCTACCTGATGGAGTTCGTCGAGGGACGAGTGCTCTGGGACCCGGCGCTGCCCGGTGTTTCACCCGCCGAGCGCGGACGGATGTACGACGAGCTCAACCGCGTGATCGCCGCGCTGCACGCGGTCGACCCGACCGCGGTCGGGCTCGCCGACTACGGCCGTCACGGCGAATACATCGTGCGGCAGGTCAGCCGCTGGAGCCGGCAGTACCAGGCATCGCGCACCGAGAACATCGACGCCATGGATCGCCTCATCGCCTGGTTGCCCGAGCACGTGCCCGCCGACGACGAGACGCGGATCGTGCATGGCGACTTCCGCCTCGACAACGTGATCTTTCACCCGAGCAAGCCGCAGATCGTCGCTGTGCTCGATTGGGAGTTGTCGACACTCGGTCATCCGCTCTCGGACTTCGCCTATCACTGCATGGTTTGGCGGGTCGAGCCGGGCGTCTTCCGCGGGCTCGCCGGGCACGATCTCGCGGCGCTCGGCGTCCCGACGGAGCCCGAGCACGTCGCGGCCTACTGCCGCCGCACCGGTCGCTCCGGCATCGCGACGCGCGACTGGGAATACTACATGGCGTTCAACATGTTCCGGCTTGCGGCGATCATGCAGGGGATCATGGCGCGGGCGCTGTCGGGCACGGCGGCGAGCAGCGAGGCGCTCGAGATGGGTCGCCGCGCACGGCCGCTCGCCGAGCTCGCCTGGCGCCAGGTCGAACGTCTGCAATCCTGAGAGTGCCATGGAATTCACACACAGCGAGAAGGTCATCCGGCTGCAGACCCGCGTGGGCGCCTTCATGGAAGCGCATGTGTATCCGGCCGAAGCGCGTTTCGCGGCCGAGGTGCAGGAGAACCGTCGCAAGGGAAACCAGTGGATTCCGACCGACGTGATGGAGGAGCTGAAGAGGCATGCCCGCGCAGACGGGCTCTGGAACCTCTGGCTGCCGGAGTCCGAGTATGGCGCCGGGCTGACCAACCTCGAATATGCGCCGCTCTGCGAGATCATGGGCCGATCGGTGATCGGCCCCGAGGCGTTCAACTGCTCCGCGCCCGATACCGGCAACATGGAGGTGCTGGTCCGCTACGGCACCGAGGCTCAGAAGCGCGAGTGGCTGGTGCCGCTTCTCGAGGGCAGGATCCGCTCGGCGTTCGCGATGACGGAGCCCGCCGTCGCGTCGTCGGATGCCACCAACATCGAGTCGCGCATCGAGCGCCGCGGCGATGAGTATGTGCTCAACGGCCGCAAGTGGTGGACCTCGGGCGCCGGCGACCCGCGCTGCACGATCCTGATCTTCATGGGCAAGAGCGACCCGACGCACGCGGATCGCCACCGCCGGCAGTCGATGATCCTGGTGCCCCGCGATGCGCCCGGAGTCAACGTGCTGCGGCAGCTGCCGGTCTTCGGCTACGACGACGCGCCGCATGGTCACTCGGAAGTGTCGTTCGAGAACGTACGGGTGCCCGCGTCGAACATGCTGCTCGGCGAAGGCCGCGGCTTTGAGATCGCGCAGGGACGCCTGGGTCCCGGGCGCATCCACCATTGCATGCGCCTGATCGGCGCATCCGAACGCGCGCTCGAGGCACTTTGCCGGCGCGCCAGCGCGCGTACGAGTTTCGGCCGGCTGCTCTCGGAACAGGGTGTGACGCGCGCGCGTATCGCGGACGCACGGATCATGATCGACCAGGTACGGCTGCTGGTGCTGCATGCCGCCTGGAAGATGGATGTCGCCGGCAACAAGGCGGCGCAGAACGAGATCGCGATGATCAAGGTCGTGGCACCGAACGTCGCGTGCCAGGTCCTCGACTGGGCGATACAGGTATTCGGCGCTGCCGGCGTCAGCGACGACTTCGGCCTGGCTTATGCGTACGCGAGCGCGCGCACGCTGCGGCTGGCTGACGGCCCCGACGAAGTACACCGCAACCAGATTGCGAAGTTCGAGCTCGGCCGCCACGCTGAGGCGGCTTCCAACGAGTCGCCCGCGGGGTTGCGGACGGAGTCGATGCCGCGGCCCCCGGGACACGGCGCGTGAAGCTTGCCGGTCGAGTGGCGCTCGTCACGGGCGCGGCGCGCGGCATCGGCCGGGCGCTCTGCCGGGAGTTCGCCCGACGCGGTGCGGCCGGCATCGCGGTCGCCGATCTCGATCATGACGCGGCGCTCGATACCGCGTGCGAGACGGGTGGGTTGGCGCTTGCCTGCGATGTGAGACGCGCAGAAGCAGTGACAGCCATGGTTGCCGCAGTCGAGGATCATTACGGTCGCATCGACCTCCTGGTTTCGAACGCGGGCATTGCCTCGCAGGAGCTTGATCTCGACGACGCGCTCGCGCAGCCGGATTCGGCGTGGCAG
>DATJKD010000047.1:0-6551 GCA_035491795.1 Steroidobacteraceae bacterium
GCGAGCGGCGCCCGCGACACCGCCGAAAGCGTGACGTCGTGGTTGGCCAGGTGGACGCCGAAGCCGTTGAACCCGTCGGCAATCGTCGAGCAGGTTGCACACCCCGCCGTATAGTCAGGCCCGAACATGAAATGGTAGACGAGGAGCTGCGAGCGCCCTCGGAAGAGGTCTGACAGCGAGGCACTTCCCTCGTCGGTCTCGAATCGATACTCCTTGTCGATCCGGACCCATGGCAGTTCCTGCCGCCGCCGCGCCAGCTCGTCGCTACGCCGCGTCAGCTCCTTCTCGGCCTCGAGCAGCTCCAGCCTGGCCGCAAGCCACTCTTCACGTGTTCCGGTCTTGTGATCGCTCATCTTTCTCTCCTTGATGCGGTCAGTTCGGGTCGCTTGCGCACTGGCAGCCAGAAAGGTTGTGACGGCACCGACCGACAGCCCGCCGGCGACGTAGAGACCGGTTGCGGCCAGGCACAGAGGGCACATCGCGAACTCGTTGCTCGGTAGTCAGCGCTCAGGCTTGCGCACGGCGCGAACCTTTCCGGTCGGTCCACCGCCGCAATAGAAAAGGTTTGCCCCGTCGGATTCCATCCCGCTGACGCCGATGCCAGGCGGCATCGTGAGTCGATCGAGCACGGCGCCGCTGTCCGGGTCGATTCGGCGGAGCTCGCTCTCGTCGCCTTCCCAGGTGCCGTGCCACAGCTCGCCGTCGACCCAGGTCACGCCGGTGACGAAGCGGTTGGACTCGATCGTGCGCACAATCGCGCCCGTCTCAGGATCGACCTGGTGGATCTTGCGATCGCGGTATTGCCCTACCCAGAGGCTGCCCTCGGCCCAGGCGAGCCCCGAGTCGCGCCCGTGGCCCGGCGCCGGAATCGACGCCACGACCTCGCCGGTGGCGGGATCGATCTTGTCGATGCGCGCTTCGGCGATCTGGTAGAGGTGCGTGCCGTCGAACGTCGTGCCAGCGTCGGCGGCGCACTCGAGCGTTCGCGCAACCTGACCGCTCTCGGGATCGAAGGCGACCAGCCTGGATCCGGTGGCGGCCCAGACGCGGTGGCCGTCGTGCGTGACGCCGCCAACCTTTTCGGCGAAGGGGCCGTACTCGCGCACGATCTCGGCCGCGCGCACCGTTACTGGTGTTTTCGTCTTGGCTGTCGTGCCGCTCGTGCTCGTCATCGCCTTGCTCCTTATCGGCGCGCTTCACGGCGCCGTGGGAGCAATCTACCCAAGCGGCAGCGCGGCCGGGAGTAACAAGTTCGTCGTGAATCCGCCGAGCGGCGGTGACAACCAGCGCTGCGCGCGCGCTTGCCCGATCGAGCGCACGCGGCCGGCAGCTTCCAGCTCGACGAGCGCGCGCTGCACCGTGCGCTGGCTCGCCCCGAGGGCCAGCGCGAGGGCCGACGTTGACCAGGCCGCGCCGTCAGCGAGCAGTGCCTGCAACGACGCCTGATCGCCATCGATCGGCGGCATGAGCACTACCACGTCGCGCTCACCCACCGGCGTAAGCGCGAAGCCGCGCGCGCCGGCCTCGATGCGCGCCAGCGGAGCGACGAGCGCGCGCAAACGGCCGATCTCGACACGCAGGCGCGCTCGGTGCGTCTCATTGGGGCGGCGGGTTCGGAACACGCGCACGATCAACGCGTGCCGATCGACGTCGCCGGGCCAAGCCTCGGCGAGCGCGCGGGCCAATTCGAACAGGACGGGGCGTCGCGCCAGGGGCAACCAGGTGGTGCCGGCGCGCAGGCCGCGACGGCAGGCGTCGAGCACCAGCGCATCCGAGGCGAAGAGTGCTTCGACCTCGCCGAGGCGCAGCGGTTGCCAGTGGCCGGCGTGCAGGCGTCGGGCAGCGGGCCGATCGAGCACGGCGCGCGCGTCGGCTACCTCGGCCAGCAGCGCAGGCACGCCCGCGCGTTTTGCCGCATCGTGGGCGCGGGCGAGCGCCGCCTGCGCCGGCGCTGTGCGCAGCGAGCGTAGCGCCACCTCGGCCGCGGCCAGCTCCGCCACCGCCAGCAGTGACGGTGGCAGGAAGCGCGCGTCGAGGCGGGCCAGCGCAGATGCGGCCTCGTCCAGGCGGCCGAGCAGCAGCAGCCGGCGCACTGCGATCAGACGAGCCTGCAGCGCGTTGGTGCGATCGGCGCGCGCCTCGAGTGTGGCCGCCGCGGCTGCCAGCGTGCGCGGCGAGCCGCGGAGGTCGCGCATGGCGAGCGCGACCTCGGCCTCCGCGACGACACAGCGGGCACGTGCCAGCTCTTCGTGGGCACCAAAGCCGCGGGCGGCGCGCCGAAGCAGCTCGCGGGCGCGCGGGTGCTCGCCGAGCTGCGCCATGGCGATGCCGCGAAGGGCGAGCGCCGGCGGGTCTTCGCGCAATGCGACGTGCTTGAGGGCACCGAGCGCGTCCCCGGCGACGAGGGCGCGCGCGGCGGCGGCGATCAGTGAGTCCATCGCGTCATGCTCGCCGTGCGCCGCGCATCCAGGAATGCGCTACGCGAATTCCTAACGCGTGATCGGATCTGTACCGGAATGGCGCCGGCCGCGGACCCGGACCTTGAACTTCATGCTCGGCCCTGGCGTGGGCAGCGTCTTGGTCTCTAGCACGTAGTCGGCGGGCTCGAGCGCGAGGTCAAGACGATAGAAGAGTCGCGCCATCGAGATCGCCATCTGCACTTCGGCGAGCGATTTGCCGAGGCAGGTGTGCGGGCCGCGCCCGTACGGTGAATACACGCCGGGCTTCAAGTGCTCCGCACGCGGCTTCTCGTAGCGGTCGATGTCGAAGACTTCCGGGTTCGGGAAATACTCCGCCATGAAGTGCGGCACGCTGGTCGCGACGAACAGCAGCTCGCCTTCGCGGATGCGATGACCGAGAAACTCGAAGTCGCGCGTCGCCGTCCGCATCTGCGCGACCGCGATCGGGTAAAGCCGCATCGCCTCCATGATCGCCCCGTCGATCGACGGGATCCGGCGCAGATCCTCCGGGCCGATCGTGCCCGCGCCAAAAAGTGCATCGGCCTCACGCTGCACGCGCTCGAGGGCTTGCGGGTGCTTGAGCACGGCGTAGATGAACGCAGCCGTCGTATTGGCGACTGTGTCGAGGCCCGCAACGAACGGACCGGTGAGACTGAGGATCAGGTCGCTCGCCGGGATCAGGTCCGGATCGCGCTCGTGCGCCTCCATGATGTCGTCGACCAGGTTGCGGTTCTCGGGCCGGCGCTCGGCCCGCGTCGCATAGTACTCGGCGATCATCCGCCGGCCGAGCTCCGAGACGCGCTCTTTCGCGTGGCGATAGCGCGGGTCCTTGAGCAGGAACTTCGGCCGTTGCCGCGTGACGAGGATGTTGAGGATATAGAGGATCGTCGTGCGGATGTCGGACACGTACTCGCGCGGCGAGGTGCCGGTGAGGATCGCGCCCAGCTGCTCGGTGACGATGTACTGCATGTTCTGCAGCACCGGCACGAGCTCGCCCGCGGGCCAGTCGCGGTCGATCACCGAATCGGTGATCGCGACCAGTTCGTCGTAGCGTCCGGCGACGGATTCCTTGGAATACCCGTGGCGCATTACGGCGCGTAACTTGTTGTGCGTCTCGCCGTCCTCACCGGTCAGCGTCTTGCTCGCGCCCCATTCGTTGACCAGGCCCTGCCAGAATTCCTTCGAGCGCAGCGAGTCGCGTCCCGCGCGCGTGCCCATGAAGTTCGCCGCCTCGGCGCCCGCGAGCACGGTGTAGGTGTTGCCCATGACCTTGATGCGGAACACCGGGCCGTGTCGGCGGTAGCAATCGACGAAGAACTTCGCCGGATCCTTCGCCATGTCCAGCGTGTTGCCGATCAGCGGGATGCCGGGGACCTGCGGCGGGTCCTTGAGTACGGCGGTCTCGGGCGTGGCCATCGATAATCCTCGCGGAGTTTCAGGCTGGACGGGATTCGCCCGGATCATATACGAAACCGCGGGTACCGGACTTCGGCGCGGCGCCGGCGCGTATGGTGGGTGGATTGACCGTGCCACCTGCATCTCGCAGCACGGCATTCCACCGCGCCTGGCGCTCGCGCAGGGTGACCGGGTCGAGCGGTCCGCTCCAATCGACGCAATGTCCAACGACGTCAGCGAGCGACAGCGAGATGCGGCGTGTGCCGCCGTGTCGGTGGCTCCACCAGGCGGCGAGCGCGGCGTGCATGCCGGCCATCGGATCGCCGATCGCGTCGCCACAGAAGACCGGTTCGCCGGTCGCGTGCCGCATCACGGTCGCGAGACCCGCGGCCACCCCGGCGTCGTCGCCGAACGCGATCCAGTCGCCCTCGGGCGCGGCGCGCCCGTGCCCGGTCAGACTGATCCAGGTGAGCGCGCGTCCGTCCGCGCAGAATTCCGACGCGTCGATGCCGAGCTGCTCGAGCGCCCGTGGCCGCGAGGCCTCGACGACGATATCCGCCCGTGCGAGCAGCCGTCGAAGCTGATCGCGCCCGCTCATCGTGCCGAGATCGAGCATGAGGGTCGACTTGCCTCGGTTCAGGAGATCGAAGAACGCCTGGTTGCCCGCGCGCGCGCCATCCTGTCGCCCCGGGCTTTCGACCTTCACGACCCTTGCACCCAGCAGTCCAAGCAGCTGCGTGCAGAGCGGCCCGGCCCAGAGCGCCGAGAGATCCACGACCAGCGGCCGTGCGCCCAGGCTGAGTGGTGCTGCTCGTCGTTCGCAATCGATCGCGAACCAGCCTGGTGTCCTCTTGGCGGGCAAGCGCTCCGCGGCGATTGCGAGCGACAGCAATCGGCCGCGCTCGATGAGGTCCTCGACCGGCACCGCAGATACGGCCTTGGCCACCGCGCGCCATCCGCCTTCCGACGCTCCGCTGTCCGGCCCGTGCCATTTCTCGCCGAGGAAGGCGGGCAGCGCTTCCCAGTCATGGGCGCGCGCGAGGGTGAGCGCGATCCGGCCGTCGGCGCAGTCGAGCAGTCGGCAGCCGCCGCCGGGCGAAACGCGGCCGCTTCGTGCAAGGCCGGTCATTGCCGCGCGCTCGGCGAGCAGCCCTCCGCCACGCGGCAGTACGCCGTCCGGCGCCTGGGCGATCGCCGCGAGCGCGAGCAGAGCGCCGTCGGCGCAGGCGGCGAGCGGCACCGGGCACATGAGCGGCGGGCCGTCGCGATGTCCGGTGAGCGCCATGGCGCCGCACTCGGCCCAGCTCAGGGCCGGGTGTCCGGACGGCCCCGCCGGCGGCACGGAGACGTCCGCGCCAAGGTCGAGCACCAGCTTCGCGGCCCAGCTCTGCGCGTCGAGCGCGCGGGCATCCTCGGTATCCATCAGCCTGCAATCCGCCATCGCGACTCGAACCGGTACTGCCGGTACTCTAATTGACCCCGCCCGCAGGGTCGAGGACAATCACCCGCAGAGCGCGCAACCGCAACCGGTCGCCCGCGCCGCCCACAGGAGGTTCCGTCATGTCCAGCATCGCCCCCGTCACCGAGCGCCTGGTGTCCGCCGACTCGCACGTGCACTTCACGGATGACTGGGTGAAGGCCCGGCTGCCGAACCGTCTGCACTCGGTGTGGGACGAGGCCGTCAAGAAGCAGGCGATCTTCGATGCCACCGAGTTGCGCGGCGGTCAGAAGAACCTCGAGCTCGAGGACTTCGTCGATCCGGAGGCCGCACGAGATCCCGGGCACTTCGAGCCGCACGGCAAGCTCGCCGCAATGGACAAGGACGGCGTCGAGGCGGAGGTGATCTTCCCCGAAGTCGGCGGCTCGAAGTACTGCACACCGAACCTGATGGGGCAGGACTGGAAGGAGGCGCTGTCCGGCTACAACGACGGGATGGCGGATTTCGCCTCGATCGATCCAAAGCGGCTGCTCACCGCCTACCAGATCCAGCTCTTCGACATCGATTTCGCGGTGAAGGAAGTCGAGCGGCTCGCGAAGCGCGGCGCGCGCTGCGTGCAGATCACGCCGTTCCCGAGCGAGTTCGGGCTGCCCGACGTGCACGACAAGCGCTACGACCCGCTGTGGGCCCGCCTGGGCGAGATGGGAATAACGGTGCTCAACCACCTCGACCTAAAGGCTTCGCTCTGGGACGTGTTCCGTCGCGACCCGACGCCGCAGAAGGGCATCTTTACAGCCATGCCTGCCGTGGCACTCGCCGAGCCGATCCTGTTCTGGATCCTGACGGGCACGCTCGAGCGGTTTCCCAGGCTGCGCGTGATCCTGGTGGAGCCCGGCCTCGGCTGGCTGCCCTTCTTCTTCGAGACTGTGCTCGACCCGCGCATGCATCAACACTACACATTTCCCGGTGTGAAGATGTTGCCGAGCGAGTATTTCAAGCGGCAGATGGGCGCGACCTTCATGTACGAGCCGAACGGACTCGCTGCCGCGTACAAGTTCTTCGGCCCCGATTGCCTGTACTGGTCGACCGACTTCCCACACCCGGCCACCTGCTGGCCAAATTCGCGCAAGGTCGTCGCCGAGCAGTTCAGCAAGGCCGGTATCCCGGAAGCGGATCGCCGCAAGATCACGAGCGAGAACGCGCTGCGCACCTTCGGCCTGCAGAGCTGATCTACATGCCGGGCCCAGTGCTCGAGGGAC
>DATJKD010000048.1:0-5467 GCA_035491795.1 Steroidobacteraceae bacterium
CGGACTCAAAGACGCAGGCGGCTCGACCACGCCGTTTCCGACCCCGACCAATGGGCTCGAAGTGATCTGGAACCACCTCGTACGCTACCTCGGCGGCGGCGTGATCCGCGCGGGACATTCCTTCCCCGTGCGCGCGAACGGCGACTACTACAAGATCGGCTTCCGGTCGACGCGCATCTATGCATCGAACATCGAGCAGCCGGACGACAACCGGCTCTTCTATGCGCTGGGGCTATTCACCGAACCGGCGACCTTGCAGGGCACGGCATTCCTGGTCCACGAGCCACTCGACCAGGTTGCCGAATCGCGCTCCGCGTGGATCTACAACGCGGGCTCGCGCCGCGTGCGCCGCGCGCCGGATCTTGCCTACGACGGCGTCAACGACGGCTCCGAGGGCATGGTCGTCACCGATCAGATCGACGGCTACAACGGCGCGCCCGACCGCTACGACTGGCAGCTGCTAGGCAAGCGAGAGATTTACGTGCCCTACAACACGTACAGGCTTTCGGACAAAACGCTCAAGTACAGGGACATCCTCGGCAAGCACACGATCAACGCTGATCTCGTCCGCTACGAGCTGCATCGGGTCTGGGTGGTCGAGGCGACGCTGAAACCCGGCCAGCGACACATCTATGGCCGCCGCACGTTCTACGTCGACGAGGACAGCTGGAGTGTGCTCGCCGAGGATGCCTACGACCTGCGCGGCGGCCTGTGGCGCGTCGCGCTTCACGGTCTCATCCAGTGCTACGACGTGCAGGTGCCGTGGTACCGCTTCAGCATCTACCACGACCTCGACAGCCGCAGCTACATCACGGGCGGCTATGACAACGAGATCCGCGAGCCGATCCGCTTTGGCGTCCGTGGAAAGATCGGCGATTTCCAGCCGGATGCGCTGCGGAGACTGGGCACGAACTGACCGCGGCGAACCCGGTGACGAAATCGCGGCGTGAACAGCTGCTAGTCGAGCCCCAGGGCGAAACCGGCCTCGATGTCCTGCTTCGAGTAAATCTTGAAGGCAATCAATGTCTCCGAACTCCTGATGCCTGGGAGCTTGCGCATCTTTTCGCTGATCACCCGGGCGAGGTCGTCGTTTTCGCGCACTCGCACCAGCGCGACGAGGTCGTACTGCCCGGCGACGGAGAACACCTCGCTCACCCCCTCGAGCTCAGCGAGCGTCGCTGCGAGTTCCGGAACCTGGTCGGTCTCCGACCGGATCAGCACGACTGCGGTGACCATGCAAGCGCTCCGTGGCGCGTTCGACGCCCAAAGCCTAGCACGCTGTCCGCAGTACACGCGGAACGAGTCGGGCTGCTGTCCCGCTATTCGGCGTCGGGCTGGAGTTCAGGTCGTGCCGCCGCAAAGGCAGGCAGAGCCTCGAGCGCGGTTGCGACAGCAGCCAGCCGCGGCCACGGCGCCAGATCGAGCGCAAACCGGCGCGCGTTGTAGACCTGGGGCACGAGGCACACGTCTGCCGTGGTTACCGCTGTGCCGTAGCAGTGGCGGCCATCGACCGAGTGACGGACGATCCAGGCCTCGAGCGCGGTGAAGCCCTGCCCGATCCAGTGGCGGATCCAGCGCGTGACGGCTTCCTCGTCGGCACCGAGCTCACGGCGCAGGTATTGCGTGACGCGAAGGTTGTTGAGCGGATGCACGTCGCAAGCGATCGCGAGCGCCATCGCCCGCACCGTCGCACGGCTCTGCGGATCCGCGGGCAGGAGCGGCGGGTCGGGCCGCGTCTCGTCCAGGTACTCAATGATCGCAAGCGATTGGGCGAGCACGAACTCGCCGTCCGCAAGCGCAGGGACGAGACCCTGCGGGTTCCGTGCGAGATAGTCGGGCGCGAGGTGCTCACCGCCGCCACGCGTCAGGTGCTTCGGGATCGACTGCCAGTCGAGCCGCTTGTAATTGAGCGCGATGCGCACGCGATAGGCCGCGGAGCTGCGCCAGTATCCGTAGAGCTGCAGGCTCATGAGGCTCAGAACTGCTCCGCGGACAAGGCCATCACGGTTGCGCTGCCGGCGCGGACGGCGGCGCCGTGACTGAGCGTGCGCGGCAGGATCTGCTCGGCGTAGAAGCGCGCGAGAACGATCTGCACGCGCAGGAAACCGACATCTGCGCTTCCCGGTGGGGCGGCGAGCGCCGCCAGCGCGCCGCGCGCGAGCTGCCAGCCGCCGATTACGGTGCCCATCAGCATGAGGTAGTGCATCGCGCCGGCGCCGGGCAGATCCGGGTCGCGCTTTGCGCCGCTGAGCAGATGAGTCGAGCACAGCACGACCTCGTCCAGCCCGCGCGACAGCGCTTGCCGCACGCCCGCGAGCTCGTCACCCGCGTTCGCGAGCATCGGGTCGACGCTGCGCATCTCCGAAACCATCGCCGATACCGTCGCACCCCCGTCGCGCAGGAGCTTCCGCCCTACGAGGTCGATCGCCTGGATCCCGTTGGTGCCCTCATAGATCGAGGCGATGCGCGTGTCGCGGAAGAGCTGCGCCACACCGGTCTCCTCGACGTAGCCCATGCCGCCGTGCACCTGGATGCCGAGCGAGGTGACTTCCTGCGCAATCTCCGTGCACCACGCCTTGGCAATGGGCGTGAGCAGATCGGCGCGCCCTTGCCAGCCTTCGACCGCCGCAGCATCGGCGCCGTGCGCCGCGCGATCGAGGCAGGACGCGGTGTAGTAACAAAGCGCCCGCGCCGCCTGGGTAAGCGAGCGCATCGTAAGCAACATCCTCCGCACATCCGGGTGGCGGATGATCGGCACGCGTCCTTTTTGACCGGGAGCCGCCCCCTGGACACGTTCGCGCGCATAGGCGGCGGACTGCTGGCAGGAGCGCTCCGCGACGCCGACCACCTGCAGCCCGACACCCAGACGCATGTAATTCATCATCGTGAACATGGCGGCGAGACCTTCGTTCTCGCGGCCGATGAGGTAACCCTCCGCACCGCCCTGATCGCCGAACGCAAGCACGCAGGTCGGGCTCGCGTGTATTCCCAGCTTGTGCTCGACGGAAACCGGGCGGACGTCGTTGCGCTCGCCTGGCGAGCCATCCTTCCGCAGCCGATACTTCGGCACGAGGAAGAGCGACAGGCCGCGCGAGCCTGCCGGTGCATCCGACGCGCGCGCGAGAACCAGATGGGCGATGTTCTCCGCCATCGGGTGATCGCCCCAGGTGATAAAGATCTTGCGGCCGGTGATCAGGTAGTGATCCTTGTGCCGCACGGCGCGCGTGGTCAGGGCCGCGAGCTCGGAGCCCGCCTGGGGCTCGGTCAGGCACATCGACGCCGTCCAGCGGCCCGCGATCATCGGCTCGAGATAGGTCCCGCGGAGCGCCTCCGACCCGTGACGCTCGACGGCCAGCATCGCGCCCTGGCTCAGCTCGGGGCAAAGCGCGAACGCCATGTTCGCACCGCTCCACATTTCCTCGCAGGCGGCCGCCACCGTCTTGGGCAGGCCCTGGCCTCCGAACTCCGGGTTCCCGGCGACGGCCGTCCAGCCCGCGTCGCTAAACTGCGCATATGCCTTGGAGAAGGACTCGGGTACGACCACCGCGTCGTTCTCCACCGACACGCCCACGCGATCGCCGAGCGCGTTGAGCGGTGAGAGCACCTCGCTCGCGAACTTCGCGGCTTCCTCGAGCACGGCGTCCACCAGATCTGGGGTCGCCGCCTCGAACGCCGGCAACGCCGTGACTTCCCGCAGGTCGGCGAGATGCTCCAGCGTGAAGCGCATCTGCGCCAGCGGCGCCTGGTACTCAGCCATCAACGGACTCCTGCTGCCACACCGCGCACACCGGCCCTAACCTTCGGCACCGCATATTACAATCACCGCCCGCTCAATCGAGGCAGGCCATGCAGGATGCGTCCGAAACGCGCAGCGCCGTAGGCTTTCGGCAGCCTCGGCCGCATGCTGCGCGCACCGCGGCCGGCCGCGCACTCTCCGCGGCACTCGCCGTCACCCTGCTCGGGTCCGGCTGCGGACTCAAGGGACCGCTCACGCTGCCTGAGAAGGCCCGAAATGTCGTGATACGGCCCGGGCCGGGCGCTGAAGGCGCACCGGCGCCCACGCCCACGCCCGCGCCCCCACCCGAAGCCGAGCCTTTGCCGCCGCCCGAGCTGCCGCCCGACACGCGCGGCAACACCCGTGACTGAAGCGAGCAAGCTGGTGCTGGTGGACGGCTCGTCCTACCTGTACCGCGCCTTTCACGCCCTGCCGCGCTTTACGAACTCGCGCGGCGAGCCGACGGGCGCCGTACTGGGCGTACTCAACATGCTGCAAAAGCTGCTCAAGGAAGAGGACCCGGCCCTGATCGCCGTGGTGTTCGACGCCTCGGGACGGACGTTTCGCGACGACCTCTATGTCGAGTACAAGGCGAACCGTCCGGCGATGGAGGACGACCTGCGCGCTCAGGTCGCCCCGCTGATCGAGACGGTTACGGCGCTCGGCCTGCCCTTGTTGCGCATCGAAGGGGTCGAGGCCGACGACGTCATCGGCACGCTGGCACAGCACGCGGCCGCAGCCGGATTCGACGTCGTGATCTCCACCGGCGACAAGGACATGGCGCAGCTCGTCGACGGGCGCATCACGCTCGTCAACACGATGACGGACTCGCGGCTCGATCGCGCCGGTGTCAAGGCAAAATTCGATGTCTACCCCGAGCAGATCGTCGACTACCTCGCTCTCGTCGGTGATTCCTCGGACAACATCCCCGGCGTGCCCAAGGTCGGCGCCAAGACCGCCGCGAAGTGGCTAAACCAGTATTCGACGCTCGATGCGCTGCTCGCGCGCCGCGACGAGATCGAAGGCAAGGTCGGGGAAAGCCTGCGTGAGCACCTGAACGACGTGACGCTGTCGCGACAGCTCGCAACGATCCGGGGCGACCTCGAGCTTCCCGTGAAGCCGCACGAGCTCACGCGTGGCGAGCCCGACGTCGCGCGGCTGCGGGAGGTCTACGGTCGACTCGAGCTGCGCTCGCTGCTGCGCCAGCTCCCTGCAAGAAATGGCTCGGAGACATTTTCCCTGCGCGCCGACTCCCTGCCCGCCGGCGCTGTACCGGTGGAGCCCGCTACGGCGCAAATCGATGACCTGGCGGTGGCCGTCGCCCCGACAACCGGCGCGCAGCCGATTTCCGGGCGGTACGAGACGATTCTCACTGAGTCCGCGCTCGAGGGGTGGCTCGAACGGCTGCGCGGCGCCCCGCTGATGGCATTCGACATCGAGACGACATCGCTCGACTACATGCGGGCCGAGATCGTCGGTGTCTCCCTGAGCTGCGAGCCCGGTCATGCCGCTTACGTCCCGCTCGCGCACGACTATCCGGGTGCGCCCGCGCAGCTCGACCGGGGGCGGGTGCTCGCGGCCTTGAGGCCGGTGCTCGAGGATCCATCGCGCCCCAAGGCAGGACACCATCTCAAGTTCCACGCGCATGTCTTGCGCAACCACGGCATCGAGCTTGCCGGCATCCGCTACGAC
>DATJKD010000049.1:0-2271 GCA_035491795.1 Steroidobacteraceae bacterium
AGGTATTTGTTTAGCGGGTCAGCGCTCGGATCCGCATTTCCTGCTTGTACTCCGTGCGTGAATCTGGCATAACCGAGGCGTGCCTCGGCGCCCGCAGGATTCGCCGCCGCCGCGAGACCCCGAGCAGATCATCGACGATCAAGCACGCCAAATCGGACGCCTCCGCGAGGATTTGGTGCGGTCGGAGAACGAACGCCAGCGGCTGCGCCGCGATAACGAGCGGCTGCGAGAGGAACTCGAGATGGCGCGTCGGCGCGCGAATCGCCAAGCGGCGCCGTTCTCGCGTGGCCTGCCGAAAGCCAACCCCGCGCGGCCGGGGCGCAAAGCGGGCGCCGCCTATGGCCGGAAGGCGCATCGCCCGCGGCCGCGTCAGATCGATGCCACGCATCACGCGCCGTTGCCCCCGCGGTGTCCGGACTGCGGCGGCCCCGTGCGGCCGCAGCGCGTGGTCTCACAATATCAGGAAGACCTGCCGGTGCAGCGGCCCGTGGTGCACGAATTTCGTGTCGTGATCGGCCAGTGTCGCGACTGTCACCGGCGCGTGCAGGGGCGGCATCCGCAGCAAACCTCCGATGCGCTCGGCGCCGCGGCCGTGCAGCTCGGCCCGCAGGCGGTCGCGCTCGCGGTGATCCTCAATAAGCAATGCGGGCTCTCGTTCGGCCGCATCGCGACGCTGCTCCACGCGCGCTTCGGCCTGACCGTGACGCGCGGAGGACTCGTCCACGCCGTGCAGCGCGCCGCGCGTCAGGCCCAGCCGACCTACGCGGCCTTGTGCGCGCAGGTGCGCGCGAGTCCCGCCGTCACCCCGGATGAAACCGGCTGGAAGGTCGGCGGCCACCCGTACTGGCTCTGGGCCTTCGCCACGCCGGACACCACCACGTATGCGATCGAAGATGGGCGCGGCTTTGCGCAAGCCGCACGCACGCTCGGCGCGGACTATGCCGGGGTGCTGCACCGCGACGGCTGGGCCCCGTATCGGCAATTTGTGCACGCGGCGCACCAGACGTGTCTCGCCCATCTGCTCCGTCGCTGTCGCACGATGATCCTGGATCATCCCCAGCATCGCTTTGCCCCACAGGTCGACGCGCTCTTGCGCGCCGCGCTGGCCACGCGGGATCGCGTCACGGCGGGCACCGTCTCGGATCACGGGCTCGCCGTCGCCCGAGGGACCTACGTCAACCGCCTCGGTCGCTTGCTGGCGCGACGACCGAGCCGCCTCGCCGACGCGCGGCGCTTCGCGAAGCATCTCACCGCCGAATTCGAGGCCGTCTTCCGCTTCCTCTTCGATCCCACGCTCGACGCCACCAACTGGCGCGCCGAGCACGCTCTCCGGCCCGCCGTCGTCACGCGCAAGATGTGTGGCGGAGGCAATCGCACGCCACGCGGCGCACAGACCCAACAGGTCCTCGCGTCCGTCCTCCGCACCGCGCAGCAACGCGGCCTCGACACGACCGCCGTCCTCGTCGCAGCGCTGCAGGCGCCGAGCCCCGTCGTCCTCGACGCCTTTCAGTCAGCTCCGCTACACTGACCCGCTAAACAGAGACGGACCAAGGACCAAGGACTCATCTTGCCAGCGGGCTCGACGGCCGCCGATTGCGCACCAGATCGCGAATCACCTCGTCGTAGTACGGCTTGTCCTTCAGGCTCGCGCGCGACGCCGGGAAGTAGGCCAGCGCCACGCTGAGCACGCTCGGATTCAGGGCCGTCAGCGAGACCGCGGTCCGTTCGCCGCCCGAGAGGCGAGTGTTGTCGATCATCGGGAAGTCGAACAGGCCGACCAGGAAGTTCGTGTCTACCTCCCGTTTGTCTTCCAGATCCAGATCGCCGCGTTGGCACTCCTCTTCGGTCAGAACCTGCGAGACGTAGAGGTGCACCTGCACCTCGCGCAGATCTGCCCGATAGTCGATCAGCTCGAGACGGAACTGCCGGTAGTTCCGGGTGCCGTCAGTAGACTCGGTCGAGAGGCAGATGCGTGCCGTCCCTTCACCGGGCGCGATCATCGGATCCGACACCGCGTGCGTGCCGAACGACACGTATGCCTGCAGATCCTTGATGCGATCGGGTAGCGCGTTGCCCCGCTCGATCATCCCCACGTCTGACAACGCCGTCAACTGGTGCTCGATCACCTGCAGCGCCACCGACTCGAGCCGGCCGCGCAGTTCGAGGTTGGTGACGCGCTGCTCGACCATGATTCGGCGCTCTACGTCCTTGAACAGCGGTGCGATGTCCAGTGACTCGTGGAAGTTGTAGGCCAGCAGCTCCAGGCTGAGG
>DATJKD010000050.1:0-29177 GCA_035491795.1 Steroidobacteraceae bacterium
TATATCGGGCAGCCCGCCTGGCTGATCCTGCGTCACAAGGAACTCTATGACGCCTTCATGGACAGCGCGCATTATCCATGCAGCGCGGCGCACCTGCGTCACAGCTCGCCCGTCATGGGCAAGAGCATCCTCTGTCTCGACGGTGACGAGCATCGGATCAAGCGCGCGCTGGTCGCGAGCGCGTTCCTTCCCTCAGCCGTGCGTGGCTACACCGAGCGTCTGCTGCGACCGATCGCCAATCGCCTGATCGACGGCTTCGCGGGTCGTCGTGAGCTCGACCTGGTCGCAGAATTCACACGGCGCCTGCCGGTGCTGGTCATCACAGGTCTCCTCGGCGTGCCGAACGAGAACGAGCGGCAGCTGATCGAATGGATCGAGGGGCTTTTCAGCTATCCGTGGGACCCGGCGTTCGCGCTCAAGGCGAAGGATGAGGTCACCGCCTTCTTCCTGCCGATCATCCACGCTCGACGCGCCGAGCCGCGCGAGGATCTCATCTCGCTGATCGCGGCTGCACAGTTCGAGGGGCATCGACTCACCGACGAGGAGGTGCTCGCCTTCGTGCGCCTGCTGTTCCCGGCCGGCGCCGATACGACCTACCTGGCGCTCGGCAGCATGATGAACCACGTGCTGGGCGACGCCGAGCTCAAGGCGCAGCTGCGAACCGAGCCGGGCCTGATCCCGAAAGTCGTGGACGAGTGCCTGCGGCTCTACAACACGACGGCCTTTCTACCGCGCTACACGGAGTCGGGCATCGACTACGAGGGCGTCCGCATCCCGCCCAATTCCTGGGTGCTGTTCGGCATCCGCGCCGCGAACCGCGATCCGGAGGTATTTCCGGACCCGGAGCGCTTCGACATCGCGCGTGACCGCCGCCGCAGCCTGACTTTCTCGGTCGGACCACATGCCTGTCTCGGCATGCACCTGGCGCGCGCCGAGATGAACGTCTCGCTCGAGCTCCTGCTGCGACGCCTGCCGGGCCTCGGCCTCAGGAACGGCAAGGTCGCCATGACGAACGCCGTGCTCCGAGGTGTGCGTGAGCTCCCGGTCGTTTACGACGCAGTGCTACCAGCCTGAACGATCCCGTTGCGCGCGGTCAGGTGGAGCACGATGGCGAGCAACGCCATGCACCACACGATGACGGCGCTCGACGGCAGATCCGTCAGGACCGACACCGCGAGCCCGACCACGTAGCTCGCAACGCCGAGCGCAAGACCGAGCGCGAGCTGCCCTCGTGGCGCATGGCGGTATGTCGCGACCGCCGGCACGATGAGCGTCGTGAATACGAGGTACACCCCGACGAGCTGGACGGACATCGTCACCATTACGGCGAAGACCACGTAGAAGCCGAGGCGGCCGAGTCGCTCGCGCCAGCGGAACCAGACCGCGAGAAACACGGCCGTGAGCACGCCCGCACGAATCAGCTGATCGGTCCCGACCCACAAGATCTGGCCCGCGAGCAGGTCCTTCAGATATTCGCCGCCGTGCGGATTGTTGGCCAGCAACAGGATCTGCGCCGTGGACGCCAGGACGAAGAGGATACCGATCAGGGCCTCCTGCACGTCAGGCCGCTTGCGCTCAGTCCAGGTGAGCAGCAGCGAGCCGGCGAGCGCTGCGGTGACCGCAGCGATCTGTGTCGCCCAGCCCGCCAGCTCGTGACCAAAGGTGTGCGCCGCGATCACCCCGAGCGCCGCCACCTGCGCGATCGCGAGATCGATGAACACGATTCCGCGCTTCAGGACCTGCTGTCCAAGCGCCACGTGCGACAGCACGACCAGGAGGCCGGCGACGAGCGCCGGCCACAGGATGCTCAGATCGACCGCGAAGTTGTTCACTTCGGCACCGCCAGCAGTAGCTTGATGGAATCATCGAAGAGCCCGTACAGATCCTTGGCACCCGGTGTGCCCCCGACCGAAAACGGCAGGGTCACGACCGGGGCATGCACGCGCTCCGAAAGCCAGTTGGCTGCTTTCGGATCGTTGTAGGCGTTGCGCAGGATCATCCGCGGCGGCGCGGACGAGAGCGTCGTGACGAGTTCCGCAAGGTACCCGGCGCTGGGTGGCACACCGGGCTTGGGCTCGATTGCGGCAAGCTGCTTTAGACCGAGCCAGCGGCAGAGATACGACTGGTCCTTGTGCATTACCACGACCGGCACGCCCTTGAGCGGCGCCGCCTCCGCCTCCCAGCGGGTGATCGCCGCCTGCCATTTGGCCTGAAACTCCGAGTCGCGGCCCTCGTAGTAGCCGGCGTTCGCCGGATCGATCGCAGCGAGCCGCGCAGTGAGCGCCTTCGCGACGATCGCAACGTTGCGCGGATCAAGCTGCACGTGCGGGTTGCCTTGCGGATGTATGTCGCCCATCGAGCGGTCGAAGGCCGTCGGCACTTCGATCAGCTTCAGCTGCGCTGTCGCCTCGAAATAACCCGGCGTTCCGGGCCGAACCTTCGGATTGCCTGATTCCTGCAGCAGCACCGGCAACCAGCCAACTTCGAGCTCGGCGCCGTTGGCTACCACCAGGTTGGCGTTGCGCGCGCGCGCAACGAGGCTGGGCTTGGCATCGACGCGATGCACGTCCTGCAGCGCATTGGTGGCGGTGTAGACGTCGACCTTGTCGCCGCCAAGCTCGGCGGCGAGCGCACCCCAGTCGGCGGTGGTTGCAAGAATCCTGACGGCCGCGTGAGCGGACCCGGTGATGGCAAGTGCCGCCATCAGGCAAAACGTACGAATGATCATGGCTGGATCCCCTAGAACTTGTGGGCGCCGTGCACGCCCAGCGAGTAGATGTACTGCAGGAAGAACTGCTCGTCGGTCGCTGCGTTGCGCGCGTCGTCCCAGGAGATCTGCGCGCGCAGGCGCGAGAACTCGCTCGGGTTCCAGTCGAGCATGAGCGAGGTTCGGCTTGGCGTGGCATGCGACAGCAGCGCGAAATCCTCTGCGGTCAGCGCTCCCGACTCGACCAACCCGATCGCGGGGGTTCCGGACTCGAGCGAGTCGTAGCGCGCCCCGGCGCGCCAGCGTGGCCGGAACTGGTACACGCCCTGCACGTACCAGCCGTCCTGCTCGCTGCGATACCGGTCGGTAAGCGAGGCGCCCGTCGTATCGAACGCCAGCTCACCGTCTTCGGTGCGGCTCATGTACTCGCCCTGCAGCTTGAGGCTGCGGCGCAGCGGGTCGGCCGGGCGGGTCCATTTGAAGGTCGCGTCCACGATCCATGTGCGCGAGTCGCCGGTAAACGCGTTCTCGATCGCGTTGCCAAGGGCGTCGACGTCCTCGTAGGCGCGTTCCTCGGCGCGCAGGTCGACCCAGGAGGCGCCCGCACGCCAGCTCGCCGACTCTCCGACGTCGCCGCCGAAGTGCGCGAAGAGCGTCGTGCCGTTCAGGCCGTTGGCGGCGCGCCGCGTACCCGGAAAGGCATCGCCGTTGCCGGATTCCGCGCCGAGTTCGAGAAAGAGATCCGTCGGTGCGAGCCACTTGAGCTGCACTCCGTCCTGTGCACGCTGGCCGCCGAAGAATGCCTGGTACACGAGCGGCTGATCGACGAAGTCCCACGCGTGCGCGTGAAACTCGTTCAGATAGCCGAACCCGGAGAAGAAGCGTCCGCCCTTTAGCGTGAAGCCCGAAGGCAGAGCGAGCGTCCGGAAGAAAGCTTCTTCGACCTCGATCTCGTCCTCTGGGGTCATCGCGAACGTCAGGCTTCCCATGAAGTACGGATCGATGTTTGCGGAGAGCGTGAGCTCGGACTCGCCCAGGTTGAAACTGCGATCGCCGGGCCCGACCTCGTCACCCGCCGGCAGAAATCCCGAGATCCGGTAGGTTGCGGGGTCCTCGGACAGGTTCGCGTAGCTGCCGCCCAGGATCGCGGACATCGCGGGGTTGAAGGCGGTCGCCGTCGAACCTTGCGCAGCCGGGGCAGCCTCGATGTCCGGCGGCACGTCGGACACCGCCGGCGCCGGGGCCGCAGCTACAGCGGCGGATTCGAGTTGACCGATACGTGCTTCCAATGCGGCGACGCGCGCATCGTATTCGGACTTCAGCGCGTCGAGCTCGGCCCGGAGCGCGGCGGTGTCATCGGCCGCGGATCCGGCGGCCGGGTACGTCACGCACGCAAGCGCGGCGACGGCAAACAATGCAAGCGACCCTTTCATGGGAGCCTCCTCTCAAAGCCAACTGCAGCAGGCCGCGGTCAGCGGCCGAAACCCATCGACTGGGTGCTACTGGCGGGGAGGCGCTCGGGACCGGAACGCGCGTGGTACGGCTCGCTCGATGAGTGAGACGATCGCGCTGACGACGAGGAACGCGACGACGGCCGGCGGAAGCACGGACATCGCGCCCGGACCGCCCGCCATCGAAAAGATCGTCGAGAACGACACGCAGTCGCCGCAGAGCTGCGAATGCAGACCGGGGTGGTCCTGCAATGTGCCGAGATGGCTGGTCGAATGCTGCAACGCGCCGACCTGCGCCAGGAACAGCGCCAGGCCCAGCGCAATGCACGGGAACGGTCGCGGCGTGCGTCGAAACAGCGTCGTGATGTCCTGAGAAAACGTCAGGATTGTCGGCCGATTCGGGCGCACCGGCAAGTCTGGGGACGATTCTGGCTTGAAGAAGCCATCATCGAGGGCGCGCCGAGGCGCATGCGATCCTGATAATTTTAGTCTTGGCGAGCCCGGGCTGCCCAAGTTCGGCGTCCGCCGGCTCGGAACCAAGTGATCGTGCGCAAATGGTGTTGATAGAGCGTCTGCGTCAGCCCGGTGTACATGCTGCACTGGGCGCGGCCGTACTGTTCGGAGCGGCCACACCGCTCGCGAAACGGTTGTTGCAGACGATCGATCCGTGGCTGCTGGCCGGATTGCTGTATCTGGGCTCCGGGCTGGGCCTGATACTTTATCGTCAGCTGGTTCGCGTCGGTCGCGTGCGGTTGGCGAGATCACAGATCTTGTGGCTCGCCGGCGCCATATTGGCAGGCGGTGTCGCAGGCCCGGTGCTGCTGATGCTCGGGCTGACGAGCATGCCCGCTTCCGGCGCCTCCCTGCTGTTGAACGCGGAAAGTGCATTCACGGCGCTGTTGGCGTGGTTCGTGTTTAGAGAGAACTTCGATCGCCGGATCGCGCTGGGAATGGCCGCCATCGTGGCGGGGGCTGTGATCCTCGCGTGGCCGGGCAATGTGCGATTCGCGCGGGTCTGGCCAGCGGTGGCAATACTCGGCGCGTGCCTGGCTTGGGGCATCGACAACAATCTCACGCGCAAGGTCTCGCTCACAGATGCGACCTGGATTGCTTCTATCAAAGGACTGACTGCCGGATCGGTCAATCTGACGCTCGCGATAGGTCTGGGTGCACACACGCCTCGGATACCCGACGTCGCGAGCGCAATGATCCTTGGGCTGTTCGCCTACGGTGTCAGTCTGGCGCTGTTCGTGGTCGCGCTGCGCCATCTGGGCACCGCCCGCACCGGTGCCTACTTCTCGGTGGCGCCCTTCCTGGGTGCGGCGCTCGCGGTACTACTCGGCGATGCCGTTACACCGCAATTGCTGACTGCTGGAGCGCTGATGGCGTTCGGCGTGTGGCTCCATCTAACGGAGCGGCACGAGCACGAGCATTTTCACGAAACGTTCGAACACGAGCACGAACATGTGCACGGCGCTGATCCTCACCACGAGCATCAGCATGATCCGCCTGTCGCCCCGGGGACCCGACACACTCACCCCCACCGGCACGAACCGCTGAGGCATGCACACGCGCACTTTCCGGACGCACATCATCGGCACCGTCATTGAACTCGAGGTGATCCGTGTGACCCGCGGGTGACAGGGCTGACCCATGACCTCGGAGGAATGAACTGCGGCGTCATGCTTGACAGTTCGAGTCGGACGCGCATCCTGCACGCGTCATGAGGAAGGTGCGATCGCATGCTTCGTTTCCTGGCCGAGCTCAAGCGACGCAAAGTGATCCAGACGGCGGTGCTCTATGCCGTCGCGTCCTGGGCGCTTCTGCAGGTCGCCGCGCTGCTGCTCGACATGCTCGAAGTGCCGCCCTGGGGGCTGAAGCTGGTATTCGTGCTCCTATTGATCGGCTTCCCGCTCGCGCTGCTCCTCTCCTGGATGCACCAGGTAACGCCCGAAGGAATCCGGCGCGAAGCGGCGGCGCCCGAGGCACCACGCAGGTTACCGCCCGCCGGTGCGTTCTCGTCTCATGCTGCCGACGCGCCGGCGGCGGCGATGTTGCCGCAGGAACCTGCGGCCGACGAGCGATCGATAGCCGTTCTGCCATTCGCCAATCTGAGCGAGGACAAGGCCAACGAGTATTTTGCAGACGGGTTGTCCGATGAATTGCTCAACCTCCTGTCCCGCGTGGCTGGGCTGCGTGTCGTCGCGCGCACCTCTTCCTTCTCCTTCAAGGGGCGGACGGCGAGCGCCGCCGAGATCGCACGCGAGCTCAAGGTCACGCATCTGCTCGAAGGCAGCGTACGGCGTTCCGGGTCGCGGGTACGCATCACGGCGCAGCTCATCCGCGCAAGCGACAGCTCGCACGTCTGGTCGCAGAGCTTCGATCGCGACCTGAGCGATATCTTTGCGGTACAGGACGAGATCGCGGCCGCCGTGGCACGCGGACTCGAGCTCAAACTGTTCGGCGGCCCTGCGCCGAAGGCACAGCCCACCGATCCGCGCGCGTACGCGCTCTATCTGCAAGGCCGGCATTTCTTCTCGCTCTACTCTGCGACCGGATACGCGCAGGCGATCCCCGCGCTCGAGGGCGCACTCGCGATTGATCCCGGGTTCGCACCGGCGTGGGGCATCCTGGGCGCGTTGTACTGGGGCCAGGCCAACAATTCGCTCATCCCCTATGGTGAGGGCGCGCGCAAGGCGCGCCTCGCATCCGATAAGGCGCTGGCGCTCGATCCCGAGCAGGCGGAGCCGATGTCATTGCTGGGTCTGCTCGATGTGATCGAGCACCGCGACGTCGCCCGCGGCCTGCAGCGGATCCAGCGGGCGCTCGAGCTCGAACCGCACAATCAGCGCGTGTTGTCGCGTGCCGCGAACGTTGCGAGGCAGCGCGGACGGACCGAAGAGGCCATCGGCTACGCCGAGCAGGCGCTCAACGCCGATCCGCTGAGCCCGAACGCGCACGCGGTGCTCGGCCTGACGTACTACTACGCAGGTCGCCTGGACGACGCCGAAGCGATGCGCCGCAGGCTGCTCGCGCTCAGCCCCGGGTGGCTGAGCGGCTACTACTATCTCGGGCGCATCCTGCTCGAGCGCGGTGACGCGCGAGCCGCGTTGGCGGCGATGGAGCAGGAGCCGAGCCCGATGTGGCGCCTGACGGGGCTGGCGCTGGTGCACCACGCACTCGGGAGCCACGTCGCGTCGGACGCGGCGCTCGAGGAGCTGCGGAAGGAGGACCCGGTCGGCATCGCTTACCAGTTCGCTGAAATCCACGCGTACCGCGGCGAAACAGACCTCGCGTTCGAGTGGCTCGAACGTGCGGAGGCGACGAATGACAGCGGGCTCACGGACGCAATCACCAACCCGCTGATGCGCAGTCTGCACACCGATCCGCGGTGGGCGGCATTAGTCGCGCGACTCAGGTTGGATTGACGCCCTGGGGCGGCACTGTCGGCAGATCGAGATCCCCCGTCGTTTCGAAACGCACCGAGCTGAAGGTTGGACCGTTCAGCTTTCCGGTGAGCGAATAGCTGATCTTCTCGAGCTTCTTTCCGCCCATCATCCCGAACGCCTGGCCGACCATGCGCATCGCAGACGCGGTCACTGGCACGCTGATCACCGACTCGCCAAATCGAGGCACGCTGCCGCTCTCGTCGCTGACGCCGGTGGCAAAGGTCTTGCCCTGCACGTCGATCTTGACTGACACACCGTTGTAGTCGATCGCTGCGTCGTTCGGGTTCTGGACGCGGAGCTTGACCAGCATCCGCAGCTCCATGCCCTGCCCTTGCATCGGCTCGATGCCGGCCACGGTGACCTGGAGCGGGTCGGTGCGCTGCAGCGCCGCGCATGCACTGAGCAGGATGGCGACCACGACATACACGACGCGCCGGAATTGACGTGAGCCTGTCATTGGCACCTCCCTGGACGACGGCACGAGATCGACGGAGCCGGTGACCGAAATCGGAACCACGTTAGCAGCTTGGGAATTGGAGTGTCCAACACCGCACAATTCCTCACGACAGGACAATCAAGCGCATCGAAACTCGGCGATAATCGCGCGGCCCTGGGGGGTTCGCATCGCGCCACCTGCTACGAGAGAAGGTTCATGAAAACACGGCTTGCCCTGCTCCTGCACGTACCGGCCCTGGCTGCCACCCTTGCGGCGGCCGGCTGCGGCGACCGCGTTCGCGATGACGACACGCTTCGCATCGGCGCGATCGTCGAAATGACCGGCGAGATGCCGGCGGTGGGCGCCTCGTCGCGCAACGCGGCCGAACTCGCGGTCGGCGTACTGAATGCGGCGGGCGGCATCACCGTCGCCGGCAAGGTCTACAAGGTCGAGCTCCTGGTCGAAGACAACGCCGCCAAGCCCGATCAGTCGGCAGCGGCCGCCAACAAGCTCATTACCCAGGACAACGTGCTCGCGATCGTCGGGCCGAACGCGAGCCTCGGAGCCATTCCCGCCTCGGAGATCGCCGAGGCCAGCCAGACGCTGCTGATCACGCCCTGGTCGACCAATCCAAAGACGACGCTCGACAATCGTACCGGGCTGCCCAAGAAGTACGTGTTCCGCGCCTGCTTCACCGACCCTTTCCAGGGACAAGTGCTGGCTCGCTTCATCATGGAGAAGCTCGGCGCGAAGACCGCGGGAGTCCTCTATGACGTCGCCTCGGAGGCTCCGAAGAGCCAGGCGGAGCTCTTCCGCACGACTTTCGAGGAACTCGGTGGAAGCGTCGTTGCCTTCGAGACCTACACGACCGGCGACCGCGATTTTTCCGCGCAGCTCACCAAGATCAAGAGCGTCAACCCGGACGTGGTGTTCCTGCCGGCCTATTACAACGACGTCGGTCTGATCGCGCAGCAGGCACGCCGCCAGGGCATCGACCAGCCGCTGGTGGGGTCGGATGCCTGGAGCAGCCCCGAGCTAATCAAGCTTTCCGAAGGTGCTGTCGAAGGCGCTTATTTCGCCAACCATTACGCCGCCGACATCGCCACGCCCACGGCGAAGAAATTCATCGGTGCATACCAGGAGAAGTACGGCAATCCGCCGGACGACGTCGCGGCCCTGACCTATGACTCGTTCGGGCTGCTGTTTGAGGCGCTGCGCAGTGCGTCGGCACCGGAACGGCAGGCGGTGCGCGACGCCATGGCCACCGTTTCCGGCTACACCGGGGTCACGGGCGAGATCCGGTTCAGCCCGGGCTCGGGCGACCCGGTGAAGAGCGCGGTGATCATGCAGGTGAAGGGCGACCGCTTCACCTGGGTGATGAACGCGGCTCCCTGATCGGTAAGGTCGCGACCGTGCCGCACGTGCACGCGGGAGTCCTGCCAGCTTGAACCCGCAGACCGCCTACTGGCTGCAGCAGGCACTCAACGCCCTGCAGCTCGGCAGCATCTACGCGCTGATCGCGCTCGGTTACAGCATGGTCTACGGCACGCTCTCCATGATCAACTTCGCCCACGGCGACGTGTTCATGGTGGGCGCCTTCCTGTGTTTTCTCGCGGGTACGGCACTTGGCCTGCCGTTTTTCCCCACGCTGCTGCTCGCAATGTGCGGCGCGGCACTGCTGGGTGTTGCGATCGAGCGGCTGGCGTACAAGCCGCTGCGCAATGCGCCGCGGGTGTCCGCCATCATCACGGCGCTCGGCGTGGGTCTCTTCCTCGAGAACCTGATGCTGGCCTTCTATCCCTATCCGCAGAACGTTCCGAGGCTGCTCGAGAACGTCACCTGGCATCTGGGAGGCGTGTCGATCTCCTCGCTGCAGGTGGTGATCATCGGTCTGTCCCTGGCGCTGATGCTGGTGCTCGACCATGTCGTGCATCGCACCCCGGTCGGCATGGCGATGCGGGCGATCTCCTGGGACAAGTCGTATGTGCCGCTGATGGGCATCTCCGTCAACCTGATCATCTCGATCACGTTCGCGATCGGCGCCGGGCTGGCCGGGGCCGCCGGCACGATGTACGGCCTCGCCTACCCGGTCATCGACCCCTACATGGGCGTCCTCATAGGCTGGAAGGCGTTCATCGCCGCCGTGGTTGGCGGCATCGGAAACATCCGTGGTGCGATGATCGGCGCCTTCATCCTTGGCGGCGTGGAAATCATGGTGGTCGCGCTGCTTCCCTCCACCTACCGGGACTTGGTCGTATTCAGCCTGTTGCTCGCGCTGATCATCGTGCGCCCCCACGGCATCCTCGGTCAGCCCAGGGTGCAGAAGGTTTGATTCCCGTCCTGCAACGACACTTGCAGCGGCTGATTGACCAGCCGTGGCTGATGCCGCTGCTGCTGATCGGTGGTATGACCCTGGCGCTCGCCATTCCGCGATTCAACCTGTTCAACAACTACGTCCAGATGCTGCTGATGTATGTGGGCATCAACATCATCCTTGCCACGAGCCTCAACCTGGTCAATGGATACATGGGCGAATTCTCTCTCGCTCACGCCGGGTTCATGGCGGTGGGTGCCTACACCTCCGCCCTGCTCACCATGCACGTGCTGCCGCCGGAAACACATGCCGCACTCTTTCCACTGGCGGTGCTGGCCGGAGGCGCAGTCACTTCGTTGCTGGGGCTCGCGGTGGCTGTTCCGTCGTTCAAGGTGCGCGGCGACTACCTGGCCATCATCACGCTTGCGTTCCTGATGATCGTCAAGTCGGCGCTCGAGAACATCGACGCGATCGGCGGCCCTCGAGGCATCCCCGGAATTCCGCGCCTGACCTCCGTTCCGTGGGTATTTGCCTGGACGGTGGCGCTCGTCTGGCTGATCCGGAATTTCGTCTATTCGCGCTACGGGCGCGGCGTGCAGGCGATCCGCGAGGATGAGATCGCGAGCGACCTCATGAGCGTCGACACCCGCCGGGTAAAGATTCTCGCCTTCATGCTTTCGTCGTTCTGCGCCGGCATCGCAGGCGCGCTGTTCGCCCATCTGCTCCAGTTCATCAGCCCCCGTGTGTTCGATGTCGTCAAGACCACTGAAGTCCTCATCATGGTCTACCTCGGTGGCATCGCATCGATCGGCGGCTCCATCCTCGGCGCCGCCACCTACACGCTGCTGCTCGAAATCCTGCGACCGTCGACCGTGGCGTCATTGCTGTCATGGCTGCCGCCCGGCCTGTTCGATCCCCTCAACAAGTACGTTATCAGCCATCTTGGCGTCCTGCGCATGATCATCATGCCTCTGCTGCTCGTGCTGGTGATGATCTTCTGGCCCCGGGGCATCATGGGTAAGCGCGAGTTCCGCATGTTCATCCCGAGCCGGGACAGGAAAGCACATCGGCCGGATTCAAGCGTCGGGGGCATGAGCAATCATGGCGTTGCTGACAGCCCGTAACATCAGGCACAACTTCGGCGGCCTGCGCGCGATCGACGACTTCAACCTGGACCTGCACGAGGGTGAACTGATGGGCCTGATCGGGCCAAACGGCGCGGGCAAGACAACAGTGTTCAACCTGATCACCGGCGTCTACCGGGCGAGCGAAGGCAGCATCCGCTATCGCGACGAAGAGCTCGTTGGCCGCACGCCCCACGAGATCACTGCCCGGCGAATTGCCCGTACGTTTCAGAACATCCGCCTGTTCCGTGACTTGTCGGTGCTCGACAACGTGCGGATCGCGCACTTTTCCCAGTCGCGTTATTCGCCCATCGAAGCCCTGCTCCACGCGGGCCGCTTCCGCCGCGAAGAGACGCGCATCATCGGCCATTCGCGCGACCTGCTGGCCATCTTCAAGCTGGAACACCTGGCCGGGGAAACCGCCAGCAGCCTCCCGTACGGCCACCAGCGGCGCCTGGAAATCGCCCGGGCACTGGCCACTCGTCCGGAACTGCTGCTGCTCGACGAACCTGCCGCGGGCATGAACCCGTCGGAGATCGACCAGCTGATGGATTTCATCCGGTGGATCCGCCGCGAGTTCCAGCTCACGATCCTGCTCATCGAACACCAGATGAAGCTCGTCATGGGCATCTGCGAGCGCATCAAGGTCCTGGACTTCGGCAGGACCCTGGCCGAGGGACCACCCGAAGTCGTGAGGAGCGATCCATCGGTCCTGGAAGCCTATCTCGGCGAGAAGGTGGCCAGATGAGCGGCTCGGGAGTGGACCCAACCGCAGACTCAGCCGGCAGCATTCATCTCGAGGTGCGCGACCTGCGAGTGCACTACGATGGAATCCAGGCCGTACATGGCGTCAGCTTCAACGTGCACCGCGGCGAGATCGTCACGCTGATCGGCGCCAACGGCGCCGGCAAGACCTCAATCCTCCGTGCGATCTCGGGCCTTATTCCCTACGACGGCAGTGTCAGCTTCGCCGGCCGTGACCTTGGCGGCGTGCCCGCCCACCGCATCGTGGGACTGGGCATGGCGCACGTTCCGGAAGGACGAGGCATTTTTGGCAACCTGACCGTGCGCGAGAACCTGCGACTCGCCACATGGCAGCGACGCGACCGCCAGGCCAGCGACCGCGACCTGACCCGGGTACTCGGGATCTTCCCGCGCCTCGGTGAGCGACTCGATCAGGTGAGCGGCACGCTTTCCGGCGGCGAACAGCAGATGCTGGCCGTGGGCCGCGCGCTGATGAGCCGCTCGAGCCTGCTATTGCTCGACGAGCCCTCGATGGGCCTGGCACCTCGACTGGTGCGGGAAATTTTCGGCGTCATCGAGGACATCAACCGCGCGGGCACTACCGTCCTGCTGGTGGAACAGAACGCCAACATGGCCCTGCACATCGCCTCCCGGGCCTGCGTGCTCGAAACGGGCCGCGTGATCCTGAGTGGTCCTGCGAAGGAACTGCTGGGCGATGCCCGCGTGAGGGACGCCTATCTGGGCGCCTAGCCTGCACGTTAGAGTTTGGAGCGGGCGATGGGAATCGAACCCACGTTAGCAGCTTGGGAAGCTGCAGTTCTACCATTGAACTACACCCGCTACACCCGTGAATTCTAGAGGCCCAGCGAGCGCTGCGCCAACCGCGGAATGCGCGGGCGGCTCAGCGGCCCCCGGCGGCGATCCAGCGGTCGACCTCTGCTTCCAGCACGGCGAGTGGCATCGCGCCCTGGCCGAGCAGCCGGTCGTGAAAGCGGCGCAGGTCGAACTGTGTACCGAGCCGCTCCTCGGCGCGGTGTCGCAGCGCGAGCAGCCGCTGCTCGCCCACCTTGTAGGCAAGCGCCTGACCGGGCCAGGCGATATAGCGGTCGACCTCGAACTGGATCTCGGTGTCTGCGAGCGCGCTGTTGTCGCGCAGGCAGGCGACGGCCCGGTCGCGCGACCAGCCCATCGCGTGCATGCCGGTGTCGATCACGAGCCGGCAGGCGCGCCACATCTCGAGCGACAGCCGACCGAAACGCTCGTATGCATCGCGATAGATCCCCATGTCCTCGCCGAGCTTCTCCGAGTAGAGTCCCCAGCCTTCGACATACGCGGTGATGTCGTCGTTGCGACGGAACTCCGGCAGTCCGGTCAGTTCCTGGCTGAGTGCGATCTGGAGATGGTGACCGGGGATCCCCTCGTGCAGCACCCAGGCGGGCAGCCCGTAGATCGGCATCTTTTCCGCCATCCACGGCTTGTAGACGACCATCCCTGCGATGCCCTGCTCCGGGCTGCCCGCGAGGTAACCGTTCGCGCTGCTCTCGAGGCCGGGGGGCATCGCTCGCACGCCGTAGGTAAGGCGTGGCAGGTGGCCAACGATGCGGGCCACGGCCTCGTCGGCGCGTTTTGCGATTTCGCTCGCCTTCTCGCCGTAACGGGTGGCGTCTACATAGAAGCGTGGGTCGCTGCGCAGGAACGCGAGGAACTCGGCGAACGATCCCGAGTAGCCGGCCTCGGACATCACCTTGTCCATAGCCGTGCGAATGCGCGCGACTTCGGCGAGCCCCAGCGCGTGCACCTCGGCCGGCGTCATCGTCGTCGTCGTGTGTCGCCGCACGAGATATGCGTAGTACTTCTGTCCGTCCGGGAGACTCGAAGCCGCGATGTCTCGTCGAGCTGCCGGGCGGTAGTCCTGCTCGAGAAAGCGCTGCAGCTCGCGCTGCGCCGGCTTTACCTTCGACTCGATGGTCTCGAGCGCGCGACTGCGCAACTGCGCGCGCCGATCGGCGGGGAAGCTCGCCGGAAGCGTCTCGAAGGGCGCGAGCAACGGACTCTTCGCGCTCGGCTGCTCCGCCTGCGCGCGCACGTCACCGATCGCCCGCTCGACGGTCATTTGTGGCTGCGTAAATCCGCTGCGGATCCCACGCGCCATGTTCGCGGTCTCGGTCGCGTAATACGCGGGGAGCGACTCGAGCCGGGCGAGCCAGGCCTCGGCGTCGTCCTCCGAGACGAGCGACGTGCCGAGCGCCGCGTAATCGGCGGTCGTATAAAACCCGTCCCCGCTGATGAACGGGATGCGCTCCTCGTCGAAGACGAAGCCTGCGAGCGCGACATCGACCCGGTCGGTGAGGAGGGCATGATTGAGCGCGTCGGTACCCGACAGGGCCGCCGCGCCGATCGCCGCCAGGCGATCGCGGAAGCCGAGCAGCCGCTGCTTCCGCTCGGCCACGGCCGCCGGCGAGCTGTCCGGCCAGCGTCGCAGCGCATCGCGGTCCCCGCGCTGACCCGCGCGCACCGGATCGAGTATGCGCATGTGCGCGTCGAAGTCGCGCACGATCGAAGCGAGATCGTCGGCGGCCGCCAGATGCGGCAACGCGACGAGTGCACACCAGACGAGCCACGGATGGAGTGATCGCCGAATTCGCATGGTCCTCCCGGATCTCACGCCTGTTCCCCTCTAACCCCCGGTGCGCAGCTCACGAGCCGGCGATCCTCGCGATCACGGCGCGTTCCTGCTCCGGCGTCGGCCAGCCGTCGGCTTGCGCGCGTCGCTCCGGCGTCTGCGCCCGCCACCACGCGAGCGTCGCGGCCGCGGTGTCCTCGAGCGGCCGCTCGCGGAGACCGGCCGCGCGTGCCGCACCGCCTTCGAAGTATCGCGGACGGCGTGTGCTCGACACCAGCGGCAGCTCGACCTTCATCTCCTCGAGCAGCGCCGCCGAGGGCCAGTGGACGCGCACCGGCGCGCTCGATCCTTTCGCCAGCACGTCGATCACCTGTCCCCAGCTCGTACGCGACTCTGGCCCGACGGCGTTGAATACACCGCCGCGGTCGCGTTCCACAAGATCGACGAGCCACGGACAGAGATCACGGACATCCACCCACTGCAGGGCCCGCTCACGGTCCGGCGGCCCCAGCACGTCGCCGCCACGCGCGACGCGGTCGACCCAGTAGGTGAAGCGGTCGGAGTCGTCGCCCGGACCGACGATGAATCCCGGCCGCACCACCGTGGCGGCTTCGCCCTGGATCTCACGCACCGCGCGGTCGCAGTCCGCCTTCAGCGGGCCATAGTTCGTCCAGCTCATTTCCTCGGTCGACCCGGGGCTCGTCGACAACGCGGTCGTCTCGTCGACGCTGTCCGCGGCGGCCGGGTCGTACACCGAGAGCGTGGACACGAACAGGTAACGGGTCACGCGACCTTTGAGAAGCTCGGCGGAGTCGCGGACGTGCCGAGGAATGTAGCCCGAGTTGTCGAGCACGGCGTCCCAGCGTCGCGTGCCCCTGAGCGCTGACAGACCCGCGTCGATCCTCGAGTCGCGGTTGCCGAGCAGCGCTTCGACGCGATCGCCGTACATCCCGGCGCCACTCACGCCCCGGTTGAACATCGTGACGCGGTGACCGCGTGCGAGCGCGTACTCGATCTGGTGCGGCCCCAGGAAACCCGTTCCGCCGAGGAAGAGCAGGTCGAGCCGTCGAGGCGCCGGCTCGATAGCAGACGCCGCCGACGCCGCGTGGCCAGTGCCCGCACCCAGCTTCTGCATCGCAATCAGCGCCATCGCCCGGGACAACAATGTGCGTCTGGTCGTCATCGCTTGCTTCCGAACGCTGATCGCCGGTTTCTCATGATGACGGACGGCGCGTTTCCGATGCGGCTGCACTTTGTTCACCGGAGTCTATAAAGCTTACATGCACGAGCGACCGCGTCGTCAATTGCTGGTCGCCGGAGACGATGGCACGAAACCTGCTCCAGGACACTCATCAAGACTTCGAGGAACCGGCCATGCCTGACAAGGACACACTGCGCAGGGCGAAACGCGACAAGCGTCAGGGCAAGTCTCCGACCACACAGGCTGGAGAATTCGTCCGCGAAGAGATTCATCACATCCGTGAGGGCAAGCACGGCGCGAGATCGGCCCGACAGGCGATCGCGATCGGACTTTCCAAGGCACGACGCGCCGGCGTGACCTGCCACCGCCCGAGAAGGGCGAGGTATCCGGGAAGACACGCAAGAGCGCGCAGCGCGCCTACCAACGTGGGCATGGTGCGCCGCCGCGTAGCAAGCCGACGGCCAGGCGGAAGCGCGCCGCCGGGCGCGCCCTCAGGCGCGAGCCACACGCCGCGGCATCTCATCGCGCCCTCGCCAGGCAGGCGCATTCCGCAGCCGCCCGACGAACGCGGGTACAGCGCTCAGCTGCGGCTCGGAAGGCGGCGCGTATCAAGGGCGCGGCGGGACGATCGGCCGCCGCCCGGAAGGCGGCGCGCGCGCACGCACGAACCGCGCCCGGGCCTGAGCACCTTCACATCAATCGGGGCGGCAAGGGTCTTCGGCCGAGCGCCGCCGCTCGCTCAACGAAGGGACTCGATGAAACCCCGTCGTCTTGAAACCGTAATGCGCTCGAGCCCCAGCCAGTGCGCGAGCAGCTCGAGCTCCTCGCGCAAAACTGTAGCGACCCTCTCGGGATCCGCGTCTGTCTCGCAGTGCGCCCGAACGACGCGCAGCGCCCGTTTCGGCCTGTCCGCCTTGAGGTCGACACGCGCGACGAGGCGGTCACCGAGCAGAAAGGGCAGTACGTAGTAGCCGTGCTCGCGGCGCTTCGCGGGTGTGTAGATCTCGAGCCGGTATCGGAACCCGAACAGGCGCTCCGTGCGCTGTCGCTCCCACACCAGCGAATCGAACGGCGACAGCAACGCCCGCGCCGCCACGCGGCGCGGCATCGTTGCGGCGGGATCCAGGTAGGCCTGCGCGCGCCAGCCCTCAACCGCAACCGGCCGTAGGGCGCCTTCCTCCACGAGCTCCGCGATGCGGGCGCTCGCGTCCGTGGTCGTGAGACGAAAATAATCGCGCAGGTCGCGCTCTGTTGCGACTCCGAGCGCCCGGATCGCGATGCGCAGCAGGCGGCGCTGCGCGTCCTCGGGCGTGGGCGTGGGTGCGGAGATGACCTCCGACGGCAGTGCACGCTCGGTCAGATCGTAGACACGCTCGAAGCGCCGACGGCTGTGTGTGGTGACCTGGCCGGTCCAGAAGAGCCACTCGAGCGCCACCTTGCCCTCGCTCCACCCCCACCAGCCGGCGCGGCGACGGCCCGCGCCCTTGAGGTCCGAGACACCGATCGGCCCGCGCGCGCGAATCTCGGCCAGCACCGATTCGCAGAGTTCCGCGCGCTCCCGGCCGAGCCGGGCGACGCCAGCCCAGATTCCCACGCCGGCACGCGCGCGCTCCATCCGCCAGCGCAGTAGCGGCTGCAGCTCGATGGGCAGAAGGGAAGCCTCGTGACCCCAGTACTCGAACAGCGCTCGTCCCTGATTCGCGTAGGCCACCCCGTCGAGCAGCGAGGACTCGTAAGACCCGAGCCGCGAAAAGCCGGGTAGATAGTGCGAGCGCACGAGCACGTTGACCGAGTCGATCTGGATCAGGCCGAGCCTGCGCACCATGCCGACGAGGTCGTCCGCGACCGGCGATCGTCGCGGCCGCGGCGTCGCGAATCCCTGCGCGGCCAGCGCGATGCGGCGCGCCTCGGAAAGCGACAGTGACGTGTCGGCCGGCGTAGCGTTGCCGCGATCCGCGCGATCCGATCTCGCGCGCCTGCGGCCGGTCACGGCCTCAGGGAGAAGCGGGACTCCAGTTCGCCCGGCAGGTTGCGGATCCGGAATGCAAAGGCGAGCTTGAGCGCGCCGATGACGATCGCCCATGCCGCGATCATGTACACGATGGTCAGGCTGCCCGCGCCCGGCTGCGCGACGACGAGGATGCCGAAGAGGACGGATAGGGCGCCGGTGACATAGAGGAGCCACTCGCGCGAGGTTGCCAGCCGCACCCGATAGCCGAGCATGACGAGAAACACTCCGAGCAGGATTGCCTGCAGGGCGACCAGGTAGACGAAGGCAAGCATGCTGATCGGCGGATTCATCAGCGCGTAACCGCCGACGCCGACGCCGAGGATGCCGATCAGCAGCATGACCCACCATCCGTCCTTTTCGCGGTTCTGTATCGATCCGACGATGCTGAAGGCCCCGTCGACCAGTATCGCCGCAGCGAAGAACATCGATAGCACCAGGAGTGCGATGCCCGGCTTGGCGAAGGCGACGACGCCAAACAGCAGGGAGGCCAGGCCGCCGATCAGGAACACCCACCAGGTTCGCTTGCACAGCGCCCTCGCGTCCGCGGCGATCGTTCCAGCGAGCCCACTCGTTTGTGCCACTGAACCTCCCCTGCGCTTTGACGCGCCTTATCATTGGACGAGCGAATTGCGGAATTTACGCCCTTGCCGCGAGTGACACCACCGCCCGACGAGACGGGAACCGCGCCGCGGCCGCTACGCACCGTGCGCAGCTTCGTACCCCGCGCCGGGAGGATGACCCGGGCACAACATCGCGCCTGGCAGGACCTGTGGCCAAGGCTCGGTCTCGACCCGGCGGGCTCGATGCTCGACCTCGACGCTGTCTTCGGGCGCTGCGCACGCCGCACGGTCGAGATCGGCTTCGGAAATGGCGAGGCACTGGTCGCACTGGCAGCGGCACAACCCGCGGAGGACTTCCTCGGAATCGAGGTGCATCGCCCCGGGGTCGGTCACCTGATGTTGCGTTGCGAAGAACTCGCGGTCGGGAACCTGCGCATAGTCAGCCAGGACGCCGTCGATGTGCTCGAGCAGAGGCTGCCGCCCGCGTGCCTCGACGAAGTGCTCCTGTACTTCCCTGACCCGTGGCCCAAGAAGCGGCACCACAAGCGGCGTATCGTGCAGGAACGGTTCGTGACGCTGGTCGCCTCCAGGCTGCGAAGCGGCGGGGTGTTCCGTCTCGCAACCGACTGGCAGCCCTACGCGGAATGGATGCTCGAGACGCTCGGCCGCTGCCCGCTGCTGCGCAACGAATCACCTGACGGCACCTGGTCGCCGCGACCCCCGAGTCGCCCGCCGACGCGCTTCGAGTTGCGCGGACAGCGACTCGGGCACGACGTATGGGACCTCGCCTTCAGAAAGCCCTGATTCTTCTCCTCAGGCTTTTCAAGTCACCAGCGCCTCGCGAATCCCGTCGAGGATGAACTGCGCAGCGAGCGCCGCGAGCAGCACGCCGAGCAGGCGGCCGAGCACGGCACCGCCGGTCACGCCGATCACGCGCATCACCGGCCCTGTCACCAGCGCCAGCGCGAGTGTGATCGCGAGCACGATCAGGATGACCAGAATCTGCGCGAAGAACAGCGGCGAGCCAACGGGCACGCCGGCGAAAGCGAGCAGTATGGTCGCGAGCGCGCCAGGCCCCGCGATCAACGGGAATGCGAGAGGGAACACCGAGATGTCCTCGCGCGCATGCGCCTCCGCCTCTTCGCCCGGCGTCGTGGTACGCACACCGGATGGCCGTGCGAACACCATCTCGATTGCGAGCAGGAACAGCAGGGCGCCGCCGCCGACCTTGAAGGCCTCGACGCTGATGCCCAGCAACTCGATCAGCTTCGTTCCCGCGGTGGCAAAAACGAGACACACGATCGCGGCGACTGCGACCGCCTTGCACGCCATGCGTCGTCGATGCGCATCGTCCGCACCCTGCGTGAGCCCGGCCAGTACCGGCAGCAGCGACAGCGGCTCGACCACGACCAGCAGCACCACGAAGAACTTTACAAGATCGTCGAACATCACGACCCCATTCAATCCACGACTTGCGATCTTCGCGCTGCAGGTCTACAAGTAAGGCTGACTCGAGACGATCAAGGGGCAGCAGGATACAGCGCGATATTCGTCCAGAGGGGAGAACAATGGCAAACCCGGCACCCGTCATCGGCAGCTGGTACAGAAAGCGCGGTGGCGAAACTTTCGAGGTGGTAGCGATCGATGCGAAGGATCGCACGATCGAGATTCAGTATTTCGACGGTGCCGTCGAGGAGCTCGAGCTGGAGGACTGGGTCGAAGACGAGCTCGAGCTCACCGAAGCGTCCGAGGACTGGACGGGATCGGTCGACGTCGAGCCCGAAGACTACGAGAACGAGGTCGAGAACCAGCCGACCGAAACGCGTCTGTGGGCCGATCCGCTGCAATACGTCGATCGCGGCGAGATCTCGGGCTATTCCGAGATCGAGCTTCCGGAGTCACCGGACGAGCTCGAGCGTTACTGACACGGCTGCGCGTCAGCGAGCCAGGTCTGCCGGCTCGCTGAGTTCCACGTCGTCCGCGACGAGCACGTAGCCCTGGTTAATACGAAGCTCGATCGGCCGCAGGCGCGCGCCTGGACACGGGCCCGCCAGACACAAACCGGTCTCCATCTCGAAGAGCGCACCGTGCGATGAGCACTGGATCAGCGGAGCATCGGGCGCCAGGAAAACATGCGGCCGCAGGTTGAGCGCGTGCCCGGCGTGGGGACAGTGGTTCAAGTAGGCACGCAGCTCGACGCCGCGCCGCACGACAAAGCCGCGCAGCGGCCAGTTGCCGCGACCCATCGTGAAGCCTCGCGCACCGGGGTCGTCGAGCTCGTGCAGCGCGCAGATCACGCGCTCGAGGTCGATCTCGGGCTCAGTCATGAATGCCGCCGGTCAGAGCGCGATGCGCCGCGTCCAGGAGCGTCCCGTCCGCGTCCTGGCTCAGCTCCCAGAACATGACTCCGCCGAGGCCCCGCTCGCGTGCATACGACGCCTTGACCCCGATGGACCGGGGATCGTCGTAGCTCACGAAGCTGCGCGTGTCCGCGTTCCATAGCCAGGGCGACTGCGCAGTCTCATCCCAGTAACGCGTGTAGCCAGCGCGGTCCACGTAGTTTGCAAGCAGCTCAGCAAAGGCGTGGTCACCGCCATACCGATCGTAGGGCTGGTTGCGCCCGAGCTCGCCCGGCTTCACGCCCTCGAAGCGGCGGCCGTAGAAGGCTACGCCGAGCACCAGCTTGTGCGCCGGCACGCCGGCCGCGAGATGCTGCTGCACCGATGCGTCGGCCCAGCGGCTCGATTCGGGTGCTGTGACCGCGCGGTAGAGCCCCGCGTGATGCCCGGTGGTCGGCGTGAGGCTGTTGTAGAAGTCGTACGCCATGACGTTGATCCAGTCGAGCTGCCGGTGCAGCAGGTCCATCTCGACGTGATCGAAGTACTCCCGGTCCGCCGAGGCGATCGTTAACAGATAGCCGTCGCGTGCGGGCCGGCGATCGCTCCGCGACCGGGCATCGAGGCGCTCGCGCAGGGCAGCGAGCAGCAGTGTGAAGTTCCGCTTGTCCTCCGGGCGCGCGCGTATCCCTGCCGTGCTTTGCCCGGGGTACTCCCAGTCGAGATCGATGCCGTCCGCAGCCTGCGAGTGCATCAGCTCGACCGCGCTGTCGGCGAAGCGGGCGCGTGATTCGTCGGTCAGGGCCGCATCTGAGAACCCCTCGGCGCCCCAGCCACCGACCGAGATAAGCACCCGCAGCGCCGGTGCCATGCGCTTGAGCGCGACGATCTCGGCGAGCCGCGTCGCGGATGCCTCGTCGGGCAGCACGACCCGACCCTGGCCGTCGATCCGGGCGAAGGCGAAATTGACGTGCGTGATTCGACTCGTGTCGATCGAGACCGGCGGCGACCAGCCGGTCACGTAGGCGATCACCTTCGGTGCCGCCGCCGAGGCACTTCCGGCCGCATCGCCCGCCGTGGCAACGATCGACATCGAGAGCAAGCAGACGAGCGCGGCACCGAAGCCGCGGAGCAGGCGGCCAGCCGGGGCGCCCGCTCGAACGCCGCGCACTACGCCGGGCGCGGCCCGTTCGCCACCGCTCGCGACTGCCGGACCACCAACCACAGCAGCACGAGCGCCGGCAGACCGAGCATGGACGTATAGATGAAGAACCACGGATAGCCCGCCTGATCGACGACGAAACCCGATCCACCCATGAGGAGCTTGCCGGGCAGCGCGTAAGCTGAGGAGAAAAGTGCGTACTGCGTGGCGGTGTACGCCGGGCTGGTCAGGCTCGAGAGATACGCGATCAGGGCGGTGCCCGCGACGCCCATCGCAAGATTGTCTGCACTCACCACGAGCGCAAGCCACGCGAGACTGGGCTCGCTGGTCCAGGCCAGCGTCATGAACATCAGGTTCGAGGCGATCACGAGCAGGCTGCCCAGCACCAGCGATCGCACGGTCCCGAGCCGCGCCACGACGACGCCTCCGATCAGGACGCCCACGATCGACGCGATCAGGCCGAAGCCCTTTGCAACGGCGGCAATTTCCTTGAGCGTGTAGCCAACGTCGATGTAGAACGGGTTCGCCATCACGCCCATCGTGAAGTCCGTCAGGCGGTAGCTCGCGGCAAAGACGAGGATCAGGAGCCCGAGCTTCGTACCGTAACGCGAGAAGAAGTCCACGAACGGGCAGACCACGGCGCCCGTGAACCATGCCCCGATGTCCCGCAGGGAAGCCGGCAGATGCGCGTTCCGCTCCAGCCAGGCGACGACCCGCTGCTCCTGCGCCATTGCGGAGGTCGGAACGCGAGGCTCAGGCTCGGGAATGAGAAGCGTCGTCACGATACCGATACCCACCATTGCCGCCATCGCGATATAGGCCGCGCTGAAGCCGTGATCCGCGGCGATCCAGAGCGCACCCGCGCTCGCGACCATGATCGCAATCCGGTATCCGAGCTGGTACGCCGCGGCCATCACGCCCTGCATCGGCTGTGGCGCCGCCTCGATGCGCCACGCGTCGATCGCAATGTCCTGCGTCGCCGAGGAAAACGCCACGAGCAGCGCGAAACCCGCGAGCGCTCCGAGGTGACCGACCGGCGTCGTGTGCGCGATGTTGACGAGGCCCAACGCGATGCCGATCTGCGCGAGCAGCATCCAGCTGCGCCGCCGACCGAGGAACCGCCCCAGCACGGGCAGTCGCAGCCGGTCGACCACCGGTGCCCAGAAGAACTTGAGCGTGTACGCGAGCCCCACCCAGGAGAGCATGCCGATGGTTGTGCGATCGATGCCGAGCTCGCGCAGCCACGCCGACAGCGTCGTGAACACCAGCATGAAGGGGAGTCCGGCCGAGAAGCCGAGAAAGAGCATCGCCAGCACGCGCGGATGCCGGTAGGCGGCGATCGCGTCGAGCCAGCCGCGCCACCACGGCCGGCGTTCCTGCGCTCCCGTCGGTGCGGCGATGCCGGGCGCGCTCACAGGTCGTAGTCGATCGTGAGCGGCGCGTGGTCCGAGAAGCGCTGCACCTTGTGGATGTCGACCGCTCGCACGCTGCCCTTCAGACTCGGACTGAGCACGTGATAGTCGATGCGCCAGCCGACGTTCTTCGACCAGGCCTGCCCGCGGTTGGACCACCAGGTGTAGTTGTCTGGATCCGGATTCTTCTCGCGGAACGCGTCGACGAAGCGCACGTCGTCGAAGAGCTCATCGAGCCAGGCGCGCTCCTCGGGAAGAAAGCCCGAGTTCTTCTGGTTCCCGCGCCAGTTCCGCAGATCGATCTGCTTGTGGGCGATGTTCCAGTCGCCACACAGGATGAAGTTGCGCCGCTTGCGCTTGAGTGATCGCAGATAAGGCATGAACTGGGCCATGAAGCGGAACTTCGCGCGCTGACGTTCCTCGCTCGAGGAGCCCGATGGAAGGTAGACCGAAACCACCGAGAGATCCTTGAACCGCGCCTCGATATAGCGGCCTTCCACATCGAACTCGCGGGAACCGTAGCCGGTGACAACCTCCCGCGGTTTGACCCGGCTATATATCGCCACGCCGCTGTAGCCTTTCTTCGAGGCGTCGAAGTAATAGCTGTGATAGCCCGACGGCCGGAAATGCGCGTCGCCAAGCTGGTCGATCTGCGCCTTGGTTTCCTGCACGCAGACGACGTCTGCGTCCTGCTTCGGCAACCAGTCGAACAGGCCCTTGCGCGCCGCGGAGCGGATGCCGTTCGCATTGAGCGTGACGATGCGCATGGACGCGAAGTATAAAGTACCGATGCACCAGCCCGACTTCATCCGGCTCTGCCTCGAGCTGGGTGTGCTGCGCTTCGGCGATTTCCGGCTCAAGTCCGGACGCCAGAGTCCGTATTTCTTTAACGCGGGGCTCTTCAACACCGGGCGCGCGATCGCCGCACTCGGGCGGCACTACGCCCGCGCCGCCGCGCTCTCCGGGCTCGCGTTCGACATGCTCTTCGGTCCCGCGTACAAGGGCATCCCGCTCGTGACGGCGACCGCCGCAGCGCTCGCGCTCCACGAATCACGCGACCTGCCCTTCGCCTTCAATCGCAAGGAGGCCAAGGACCACGGTGAGGGCGGCACCCTGATCGGCGCTCCGCTCGCGGGCCGGGTCCTGATCGTCGACGACGTCATCACCGCCGGCACCGCGATCCGTGAGTCGGTCGAGCTCATCCGACGCCACGGCGCGACAGCGACGGGCGTGCTGATCGCGCTCGATCGCGAGGAGCGCGGCCAGGGCGAACGCTCGGCGGTGCAGGAAGTGCAGGAGATGCTCGGCCTGCCGGTCGTCGCGGTGCTGCGGCTTCGTGACCTCCTGACTCACCTGGAGGCCACCGGGGAGACGGCTATACTTGCGTCGGTCCGCGCCTACCGGGACCGCTACGGGGTCTGACCATCCGGCCTATGACACGGGTCACAAAGCTGGCGCCCCCCGGGTGGCCGGGCAGCGCCGGGATGCCGCAAACGGCGCAGAATCCGGCCCCGAGGAGTCCGGACCCCTTGGAGTCGCCCTGACGATGCCCTGGTATCTGTTCCGCCGTCTGACTGCCGCCGTTCTCGGAGGACTGGCGCTTGTTGCGCTGTGTGGCTCACCGGCGTTGGCCGCGACGAAGAAGCAGCCGAAGACGAAGGTGCACGAAGCGGTCTATCGCTGCAGGGACGCGAACGGTCAGTCGCACTTCGGCCAGAGCATCCCTGCCGTGTGCATCGGTCGCGACATCGAGGTGCTCGACAACACGGGCCGGGTGGTCCGTCGCATCGACAGCACAGCGGCGCTCGCGGCGCGCGCCGGGCAGCAGGATCAGGCGGACGCGGAGAAACGCGCGGCGGAGGCGGCAGCGCAGCGAGATCGGACGTTGCTCGCCACCTACCTGTCGGTGGCGGACATCGAACGGCTGCGCGATAACCGGCTCGAGATCCTGGTCCAGCAATCGGCGGTCACGCGCGAATACATCTCCAACCTGCGCGAGCGTGAGTCCCGGTTGATCGCCGATGTGCAGCGCTTCCGGCCATACAGCCCGAAGCCGACCGCGCCGGCGGTGCCCGATCACCTCGCCGAGGAGATGGTCAACACGGTCAACGGACTCCAGGTCTACCAGGAAGAGCTGGCGAAGAACACGACCGAGCAGACACGTTTGCGCGAAGAATTCGATGCGGACATCAACCGCTTCAAGGAACTCAAGGGAATCAAGTAGTCCCTGAGCTGCCGAACCCGCCCGCGCCACGCGCAGAATCCGCGAAGGCCTCGACGATCTCGAGCGCCACCTGAACCACCGGCACGACGACCATCTGCGCGATGCGCTCGCCTGGAGTGACCGTGTAGGGACGATCGCCGCGGTTCCAGCACGACACCATCACCTGGCCCTGGTAGTCGGAGTCGATGAGTCCGACCAGATTGCCGAGCACGATGCCGTGCTTATGGCCGAGACCCGAGCGTGGCAACAGCATCGCGGCGAGCCCCGAATCCTCGAGATGGATCGCGATCCCGGTCGGGAGCAGCTCGGCCTGCCCGGGTTCGAGCGTGAGCGGAGCATCGATGCAGGCTCGCAGATCGAGACCGGCCGAGCCTTCAGTCGCGTACGCGGGTAGCGGGTAGTCGCGCCCGATGCGGGGATCCAGCACCCGCACCTGGAGACGGGGCCGGCTCGGCGGCTTCGATCGAGTCGCGGATGCCAAGCCAGATCAGCGCGCCGCGGCGCTTCCGGCCGGACGGCTGCCAGGACGCGCGCCGCTCGCCCGGTTCGCGAAGCGCTCGGCGATGAGCGCAACCAGCTCGGCTGCGATCTGCGCCTTGCCCGCGCGCTTGAGCTCACGCCCGCCACCACGCCAGTAAACCGTCAAAGCGTTGTCGTCCTGATCGAAGGCGAGACCCTCGCCCACCTGGTTGGCCGCGATCATGTCGAGGTTCTTGCCCTCGAGTTTGGCGAGCGCATTGCGCTCGACGTTCTGGGTTTCCGCTGCAAACCCGACCACGAACGGTCGCGCGGCGCCCGCGGCCACCGTGGCGAGGATGTCAGTCGTTCGGCTGAGCGCAAGCATGAGCGAGTCGCTCGTCTTCTTGATCTTCTCCGTCGACACCTGCAGCGGCCGGTAGTCGGAAACCGCCGCGGCTGCGATGAAAATGTCTGTGCCGCCGAGATTCTCGTTGACCGCGGCAAGCATCTGGTCAGCCGTCTCCACGTCGACCCGGCGGACGCCCGGCGGCGTACAGACGTTGACCGGGCCGCTGATCAGTATCACCTCGGCGCCGGCGTCACGGGCCGCTTCCGCGACCGCAAATCCCATCTTTCCGGAACTGCGGTTGGTGATGAATCGCACGGGGTCGATGCATTCACGCGTGGGCCCTGCGGTGACGATGACTTTGCGGCCGGCCAGTGCGCCGCTCCTCGCAGCCCGGTCGATTACCGCCGCGGCGAGCACATCCGGCTCGACCATACGGCCGGGACCGGTCTCGCCGCAGGCCTGGTCGCCTTCCGCGGGACCGATCACTTCGATCCCACGCGCCGCGAGCAATGCCACGTTGGCGCGTGTAGCCGCATTCGCCCACATGAGACGATTCATCGCGGGTGCGACGGCAATCGGCACGTCGGTCGCCAGGCACAGCGTCGTCAGCAGGTCCGAGGCGAGCCCGTGCGCGAGGCGCGCGAGAAAGTCCGCGCTCGCGGGCGCAATTAGTATGCGGTCGGCCCAGCGCGCGAGCTCGATGTGCCCCATCGCCGCCTCCGCGGCGGCGTCCCAAAGATCCGTGCGCACGGGTCGGCCCGACAGGGCCTGGAAGGTCAGCGGCGTCACGAACTGCCGAGCGGCGCCGGTCATCACGACCTGCACCTCCGCGCCGCGCTCCCTGAGGCGGCGTACGATCTCGGCGCTCTTGTAGGCGGCGATGCCGCCGGTCACGCCGAGCAGGATGCGCTCAACACCGGATCCCATGGCGTCGGATTATGGGGCGGCCCTTGGGGGACCGGCAAAGAAAACCGTCACGGCGTGGCAACGCGGTCTTTTGGCATAACCGCCCGGCATCTGCCGGTCAGCGCTGGCAACGAGGGCAGTAATAGGTCGAGCGCTGCCCCTGGACCAGGTGCCGCACGGGGGTCCGACAGCGCCGGCAGGGCCGGCCCGCCCGCTCATATACGTAGAGCCGCTGCCGGAAATAGCCCGGCGTGCCGTCGGCACCGACGTAGTCACGCAGCGTCGTGCCCCCCGCCCGGATCGCGTCGCCGAGCACCGCTCGGATGGCCTCGACGAGCGCGGCGAGCCGCGCACCGCTCACCCGGCCCGCCGCGCGCCTGGGGTGCACGCCCGCGCGATAGAGCGCCTCGCTCGCATAGATGTTGCCGACGCCGACGACGACGCGCTGATCCATCAGGAACTGTTTGATCGCAACTCGACGCCCCCGTGCTCGGCGCGCGAGGTAGTCGGCGTTGAACGCAGAGGTGAGCGGCTCCGGACCGAGCGCCGCGAGGAGCGGATGATCCGCAGGGTCGCCCTCCGACCAATGCAGGCTGCCGAATCGCCGCGGGTCGTTGAAGCGCAGGCATCGACCCGATTCGAGCAGCAGGTCGTAGTGGTCGTGCGGCTCCAGCGGCGTCGCGGGATCGAGCACGCGCAGGCTGCCGGACATGCCGAGATGCAGGATCAGGCTGCCGGCGTCGAGATCGATGATGAGGTACTTGGCGCGCCGGCGGACATCGCGGACGCGCTGGCCGGCAATCGTCGCGGGGAGCCGCGGATCGACACGCCAGCGCAGGCGTGGTTCGCGGAGCACGAGCGCGGCGACCTGCCGCCCGCGCATTGCGCCGCGTATTCCGCGGCGCGTGGTCTCGACTTCTGGAAGCTCGGGCAACCCTACTTGATCTTCGATTCCTTGTAGGTCACGTGCTTGCGTGCCTTGGGATCGAATTTCTTCACTTCGAGCTTCTCGGGGTGCAGTCGCTTGTTCTTGGTCGTCGTGTAGAAATGCCCGGTGCCGGCACTGGAAACGAGCTTGATCTTGTCGCGCATGGTGGGGATCCTCGGTTCAGATCTTGACGCCCTGGGCGCGGAGCTCTGCGACGACGGCCTCGACGCCCTTTTTCTCGAGGGTGCGCAGCCCGTGACCCGATACCTTGAGACTTACCCAGCGCTTCTCGGTTTCGAGCCAGAAACGCTGCGTGTGAAGATTCGGCAGGAATCGACGCCGGCGGCGGTTGTTGGCGTGTGACACCGTGTTGCCGCTGGTCGGCCGCTTACCGGTGATCTGACAGACTTTGGACATGACCGCTCTCCGGGCTCACGGAACGCCTGAAAGCGAGCGTTCCGGATCAGAAAATGAGCCGCGCTTTATACCAGCGGACCTGGAGCCGAGCAAGCGAGCTGCTTTTATTGCTCCTCAGCTCATTGATTCTTCTATGTTTTCCGGAAAATGCCCCGACCCTGGAAACGGCGCCGGCTGGCCTCGCGGAACGATAGTGTGCATGCTGCCCGAGCCGGTGCCTGCGCGCCGCCGGCCGACAACCCGCAACGGATGACAACGACAAGCCTGCTTTACGCCGCCGCCGGCATCCTGCTCGTCCTGCTCAACGGCTTCTTCGTCGCGGCCGAGTTCGCTCTCGTCAAGCTGCGCCAGACGCAGGCGCACG
>DATJKD010000051.1:0-3504 GCA_035491795.1 Steroidobacteraceae bacterium
GGACCAGCGGTACGGATGCCCGGCCGGGAACAGCCCCTCAAGCATGCTGTATTCAACGAAGCCGTACGGCTCGTTGTCACCCTGGCGCTTCTCGTTCTTGACCACCGCGCGCTGCTCGTCGAGCCGAGGCTGGTCGACCACCCCCAGCAGGTGTCCCATTCGGTCGCTCTCCATCCACAGCGTCATCTCGAGCGCGGTGCTGGGCACGGTCTGGAAGTAGTTCGTCCGGTCGAACCAGGTCGTGCCGTTCTGGTCCGTCGCGCCCACTTGCTCGAAGGGTCCGAAGTAATCGTGGTTGTAGTGCTCCGAGCCGTTGAACATCAGGTGCTCGAACAGGTGTGCGAAACCCGTGATGCCCGGGTGCTCGTCGCGCGAGCCGACCCCGTACCACACACCCACCGCAATCACGGGCGCCTTGCGGTCGGTCGAGACGACGACCCGCAGCCCGTTTCCGAGCGTGAAGGTCTCAGAGGGAATCTCGACGTCCGGCAGGGCGGCGCTCGCGGCATCGCTTCGCGCACGCTGCGCGTCGGCCGTCGTGACCATGGCAAGACTCATTGCCAGCACGCTGGCTGCGACCCGCACCTGATTCATGACAGTAGTCTCCTGCGCGGGAAGCAGGGCCCGGCGCCACCTGCTTATTCTCCCCCGCGTGACCTCAGGCCGGGACGCTTCTGGCCCCGGCAGCACGAGTACGTCGCGTACCCTCGGAACCGCCCGGGTAGCGCTGGCGTCGTAGTAAGCGAGCCCGCCCGAGAAATACGGGCATCGCTCCGTGACCGCCACCAGCGCCCCGGGCAGAGTGGCGTCGAGACCCCTTGTCGCGCAGATACCAGAGCAGCGGCATCTCGGCGTCGCCTTCGAACTCGACCGGCCGTCCGTTCAGCTGGAAACGTGTCATCGGGTCGAACTCCCGGCGACTGTGATGCGATGTGGCCGACGGGCGGAGGATACGGCCTGGTACCCGCTGCGAGCCCGCGCTGGTCGCATCGGGCGCACCGCTCAGCGCGCCATCCCAGCCCTACGCGGCGGCATGCTCCAGTGCCGACGCCTCATCCTTGCCGAGGTAGGCCACGACCAGCCGGCGCATCAGGTAGATCACGGGAATCAGCGCCACGGCGGCGCACATCTTGTACAGGTAGTTGACCGTCCCGACGGCGAGGAAGAGCGAGGTCGGCCACTGCTGCGGTCCCAGCACGAAGGCGATGTAGAGTACGACAAAGCTGTCGAGTAGCTGCGACACGGCGGTCGAGCCGGTGGCACGTAGCCAGATCCAGCGGTGGCGTGTCGCCCGCCGTATGCGATGGAAGATCGCCACATCCACGAGTTGACCGATCAGGAAGGCAGTGATCGAGCCGCCGATTGTCCACATGCCCTGGCCGAACACGTTTGCGAACGCCGCCTGCATGTCCGGCACGCCGCGCGACTGGTTGACGGTAACCCACCAGGCGGCCGGGGCGAGTGCGATGGCGAGATACGCGGCAACGAACGCGTAGGAGATGAGGCAGACCGTCAACAGCGAGATGAAGCGGACGCCCCGTCGGCCGAAGTACTCGTTGATGACGTCGGTCATGATGAAGACGACCGGCCACCAGAGCACGCCCGCGGTGAACGAAAGCGAGCCCGCCTGGCCGAACAGGCTCCAGCCGAAGGGCGATCGCCCGAGCGTTGCCTCGAGCGCGAAGATCTTGACGCCCACGAACTCCGCGATGATCGCGTTCGCGACGAAGAACCCCGTAAGCACGACAAAGAGCCGCGATGTGCGCCCGCCGAGCCCCGTGCTCATGGCGAGCGGTTCTTGAGCACGCGCACCAGTTCCCTTCGTTCGCGCTTGTCGGGCCGCCGTGCGGGACCGGCCGTCGTGAGCCGCCGCAGCTCGCGAGCGCGCAGCCGGGCCGCTTCGCTCTCGATCGACTCGCGATAGTGCATCCGCGCCTCCACTGCGGGGCCGCGGCGCTTGGGCAGACCGGTGACCTCGACTTCCATGCGCTCCTGGTCGCGCTGTATGCGAAGCCGGTCGCCGATGCGCACGCTGCGCGAGGCCTTGACCCGATCGTCGTTGACCTGCACGAGCCCGCCTTCCACGGCCGCCTGGGCAAGGCTTCGCGTGCGGAAGAAACGTGCGCACCAGAGCCACTTGTCGATCCGCAGCCCCTGCGGGCCGGACGGTTGGGTTCCCTTGCGCTCGTGCTGCCCGCTCACGCGGCGATTATAGGGCCCCTATAATCGCCGCTTTGAAGGGGAAGCCCGATTGGACCAGGCGTTTCTCGACCGTTTGACGGCCCAGACCGGGGGTCTGCGCGAGCAGGGGCTCTTCAAGCCCGAGCGCGTGCTGGGCTCGCCGCAACAGCCAGTCGTGCGCCTCGCCGACGGCCGCGAGCTCGTCAACCTTTGCGCAAACAACTATCTCGGGCTCGCCAATCATCCGGCTCTCCGCGAGGCGGCGCATCGCGCGATCGACCGGCACGGGTATGGCATGGCCTCGGTGCGCTTCATCTGCGGCACCCAGACCGTGCACAAGGAGCTCGAGGCGCGGCTCGCGGCGTTTCTGGGGATGGACGACGCGATCCTCTATTCGTCCTGTTTCGACGCAAACGGCGGTCTCTTCGAGACGCTGCTCGACGAGCAGGACGCGGTGATCAGCGACGCGCTCAACCACGCGAGCATCATCGACGGCATCCGCCTCTGCAAGGCACGCCGGCTCCGTTACGCGAACGGCGACCTCGACGAGCTCGAGACGCGCCTCAAGGAAGCCCCCGACGCACGGGTGCGGCTGATCGCCACCGACGGCGTGTTCTCGATGGACGGCGTGATCGCGCACCTAAAAGAGATCTGCGATCTCGCCGAGCGTTACGGCGCGCTCGTGATGGTCGACGACTCGCATGCGACCGGCTTTGTAGGTCGCGGTGGCCGCGGCACGCCCGAGCACCGCGACGTTCTGGGGCGGATCGATATCCTCACGAGCACGCTCGGCAAGGCGCTGGGCGGCGCGGCCGGGGGCTTCACGGCGGCGCGCCGTCCGATCGTCGAGTGGCTGCGGCAGCGGTCGCGGCCCTATCTGTTCTCGAACAGCATCCCGCCGGTGATCGCCGCGACGACCTTGCGCGTGCTCGATCTCGTCCAGGACGGCGCAGAGCTGCGCGCGCGGCTCACCGAGAACACGCAGTACTTCCGCCGCCACATGACCGACGCCGGGTTCGACGTCGTGCCGGGCGAGCACGCGATCGTGCCCGTGATGCTGGGCGACGCCGCGCTCGCGGCACGGTTCGCCGATCGTCTCCTCGATCATGGCGTGTATGTGATCGGCTTTTCCTTTCCCGTCGTGCCGATGGGCAAGGCGCGCATACGCACCCAGATGTGCGCGGGACACGATCGCGGTCAGCTCGACCGGGCGATCGAAGCATTTGTCGTCACCGGCCGCGAGCTTGGTGTTACTGGCTGAGCGAGGAGTCGAACAGATGAAGGCACTGGTGAAGGCGGAGCGCGCACCTGGGATCTGGCTCA
>DATJKD010000052.1:0-38636 GCA_035491795.1 Steroidobacteraceae bacterium
GGTCGTTCCGCCAGTGAGGCACAGTGCGGTAACCAGCACGATTGAAGCGGCGAGGCTTGCGGAAGACCGTGCCGTCGACCGAGGGATCTTAGGATTGTTGGGCTCTAACCAGGATTTCGCTCTGACCGCTCTGCCCGCCAAACGCCCCCCAAACCGCCTATGGGTTATTTGCAGTCTCTTTTAGACGTTCAACGTCGGAAACTCAAGGATCTCCTGCCAATTCGGTTGAATCGGCCGACGCGTCCGCCGCTGCGCCTGGTCGGCTTGGCTGCTGGCCAATTCGCCAAGAATCGGCCAGGAGCCAATTACTGGTATCGTTTCTCGCTGGCGTGCCCATCCAGGAACAAACAATGCGCGTGATCCGCCTCTCCGTCCTGACGCTTGCGACGCTAATCGTCGCCGGCCCGGTCCTTGCGCAGGACTCCAACATCACGATGCCGGTCGGCGAGCTCGAGCGCATGCTCGCCAACGATCCGATGCGGATCGTGTCGGCAGACAAAAGCCGGCCGAAGGCCCCGGGGGATATCACGTCCAAGGCCGACGTTTCCTTCGGTGGGCGGGAGCCCTTTCGAGTCAAGCTGCGCAGGTCCGAGCCAGGGGCGGACGGATTCAACAACGTGCCGCGCTACGACCTCGCCGCCTACGCAATCCAGCAGATGCTGATGGATCCGAACGAATACGTCGTGCCCCCGACGGCGTTGCGCATGTTTCCGGTTGCGGAGTTCAAGAGTTTCTACCACGACCCCGACGCCGTGAAGCCGACCTTCAAAGGTGCCGACGAGGTGATGTGTGTCGTGCAGTACTGGCTGCAGAACGTCAAGGTACTCCCGGACATCCTCGACCGCGCGCGGTTCGACACCGACCCGGTGTACGCCCGGCATATCGGCGAGCTCAACGTCTTCACCTATCTCATCGAGCATCGCGACTCGAACATGGGCAATTTCCTGATCTCGAAGGCCGAGCAGGGACCGCGGGTATTCTCGATCGATCACGGTGTGGCTTTCGCGTCGCTGGACAGTGACCGCGGCACGGACTGGCTGGAACTGCGCGTCGACCGGCTGCCGAAGGATACGATCGAGCGCGTGCGCGCGATGGACAAGGACCTGCTCACTTCGAAGCTGGGCGTGCTGGGCCAGTGGGAGTTGCGCGACGGGCATTACGTTCCGGTCCCGCTGACCGCGAACCTGCGGCCGACCCGCGGCGTGCGGATCGAGGGCGGCGTGGTACAGATGGGCCTCACGCGCGAAGAGATCTCGGCGGTTGCGAGGCAGGCAAGGAATCTCCTGAACAAGGTGGACCGCGGCAAGGTCCAGGTGTACTGACATGCCGACTATGAAAGCCAAGGGAAGGTCACCGAACGGAGTTCGCTCGCATTTCGTTCGGAGGATTGTCGGTGGTGTGATGGCCGCGCTGGTCGCGCTCGGTGTGGCAGGTCAGCCGCGACCGGTGCGAGCCGCGGAGGCCGCGCAGGTGGCGTTCACCGGCGTCGAGCGCGTGATCGCTTTCGCCGACGTGCATGGCGCCTACGACGACCTCGTCAAGCTGCTCAAGGCGGTTGGCGTCGTGGACGGCGATCTCCACTGGTCCGGAGGCCGGACCCATCTGGTGAGCACCGGCGACCTGCTGGATCGAGGCAAGGACTCGCGCAAGGTGATGGATCTGCTGATGCGTCTGCAAGGCGAGGCCGCCACCGCGGGCGGACAGCTTCACGTGACACTCGGCAACCACGAGGCGATGAACCTGCTCGGGCACGTGCGCGACGTGGCACCGGGCGAGCTCGAGGCCTATGCCGCGGAAGAGCCCGCCGGGGTGCGCGAGAAGCAGCGCACCGAGTGGATCGCACGAAACGGTGCGGATTCCGGCGCCAAATTCGATGCGCGCTTTCCGGTCGGCTACTTCGGGCATCAGGTGGCGTTTGCTCCGGAGGGTACTTACGGTCGCTGGCTGCTCGCGCTGCCCGTGGCCATCATGATCGACGATACGCTCTTCATGCACGGTGGCCCGTCGGCGGTGCTCACCGGGCTGTCGCTGCCCGAGATCAATCTGCGGTACCGGACGGCGCTGACCGACTATCTTTCGAGCGTGGCTCCGCTCGAGGCGGCGGGGCTCGTGCTGCCCGAAGACGACTTCGGCCAGCGCGCGACGCTCACCGAGGCGCGGGTTGCGGCGCGCCAGTACACCGACCCGGCCGTCAAGGCACGCGAGACCGAGGCTGTGCGCCGCTTCGTGGCCGCCGACCGCAACCCGATGATCGAGGCCGACGGACCCAATTGGTATCGCGGCGCCGCCATGTGCAACGCGTGCGCCGAGTCGGATGTCCTGCGACCGACCCTCGCCGGGCTCAGCGCCCGTCGTCTCGTGATCGGTCACACGGTGACGCCGGAGGCGCGCGTCGTATCGCGATTCGACGGGACGGTGATCAAGCTCGACACCGGGATGAACAATGCGGTGTATCACGGTCGCGCCTCTGCGCTCGTGCTCGAGAAGGGTGCGGCGCGAGCCGTATATGCGGACGCGCCACAGTCCCCGGTCGAGATCCCGGCCGAAGGTCTCTATCTGACCTCCGCCACGATGACCGAGGCGGACGTGGCCACGCTCCTCGAGCGCGGCGAGGTGACTGTAGCCGCGCCGCGCGCGCCCGGCGTTATGGACGTCGTCGTTGCCGAGGGCGCCCGCAAAGCGAACGCCGTGTTCATCGCGACCACGGATGCCGCAGCGGACAAGGAGCTGGCGGCGATGAAGCTCGATCGCGCGCTCGGACTCGGTCTCGTGCCGGCCACGGTCGAGCGAGAGGTGCAGGGACAGCCCGGGATCCTGCAGGCCCGGCCTTCGAAATGGACGACTGAGGCCGAGGTGCAGGCGAAAGGCCAGCGCGGCGTCGGCTGGTGTGCGCTGCCAGCGCAGTTCGAGCTGATGTACGCGTTTGATGCGCTGATCGGTAACGAAGGCCGCTCGCAGGACCGGATCTTGTACGACGCGAAGGAATGGAACCTGCTGCTCACCGGTCACGATCGTGCGTTCGGCGCGAAGCGTGAGTTTCCCGCACACCTGCAGCAGCGGGCGCCGCAGCCCGGCGCGGAGCTGCGCAAGCGGCTGGCCGGCCTCGACGAGGCGGGTCTGCAGACCACGCTCGGCGACCTGGTCGGAAAGCGCGAGATCAAGGCCCTGCTGCAGCGGCGGGACGCCGTGCTCAGCGGCGCAGCCGCGGCTGCGGCCCGCTGATCCGCGTCGCAAAGCTCAGTCCGGCTCTCAGTCCGGCAGCGCGCGGCGCATGACGAACAGGCTCGCGACCTGCGAGCCGTCGACGTCGCTCGCTACGACCTCGATCGTGACCTCCTCGCAGTAGCCGTCTGGCCAGGTGCCGAGAAATGTCCGTCGGACCGCATCGAACTGCACCCAACGTGGCAACGGCTGACCGTCCGCGAGCCGCGCGCTCAAGTTGAGCACGTCGCCTGGGTCCGCATCGCGGAAGGCGTCGACCGGCACGAGATGCCGGAACGGCTGACCCGGGGCGTAGAGGAGATCGGGGATCGCCTGCCCGACTTCGGGTGGCACATTGAAGGAGTTCCGCTGCGCGAGCGCGCGGAACTCGCGGCCGATTGCGAACGCCAGGCCGATCCATACCAGCGCGAGTGCAAAGTTGAGCAGCGCGAAATGGGCCGTCGTCCAGTCGAGCCAGTGCAAGCCCACGTAGACCACTCCGGCCTGGATCAGGTCGCCGACTCGCCAGAAGAAGGTGTCGATCGCGGTCTTGCCCTCGTACTTGGCATCGCGATCGACCGGCAAGAAGAGCGCCTGTCGCGTGGTGTTCATCAGCGAGCTGTTTACGGCGTCTTCGCCGATCTTGACCAGCCGGATGATGGAGAAGATCGGCACGAAAGCCATCAGCCCATAGCCCAGCGCCGCAATGACCGGTAGCACGAGCAGCGCGCCGCGGATCCCGACCCAGCGATACACGCGGGCCACGAGCAGCAGCTGAATCGCGAGTCCGACGAGCGTGGTCCAGAAACTGTAGTCGCCGTAGAAGGCGGTGAGAACGACATCCTTGGCCAGCGTGCCGGCAGATGCCGCGACGCGCGCGTCGGCGTCGCGACTTGCCATATCGGCGAGGAGAGTACCGCCGGTGGTGTTGATCCAGTTCAGCAGCACGATGAGCAGCGCGACCATCAACAGGTAGCGGTCGCGCAGCACGAGCTCGATCCCGCCCAGGAGCTTTGGCGGTGCCGTGCCATGTTCCGGCGAAACGGAGCGAGACCCTTCGGGCGTCGCCGCCCGCGCTGGTCCGGCAAGTACAACCGTCGCGGCGAGTACCAGCGTCGCGACCATCATCAGGCCTAGAGGATGGAGCGCCTTTGCCGCTACCGCAGCAAATGCGCCCCCGGCGAGTGCGCCGAGGTTGGCGCCCACCATGATCACCGGGAACAGACGCTGGCCGCTTTTCAGGTTGAACGTGTCGGCGGCAAACGCCCAGAACTGGGCGATCATCATCGTGCCGAAGATGCTGACCCAGACAAAAAAGGTGAACGACGTCGAAATGCCGAAGTAGGCGGCGGCCGAGAAGCCCAGCATGTTCAGCGCGAAGAACAGCGTCACGGCCTGAAGCAGCCGCGCCCCGTCCAGCCGACGGCGCACCGCGCCGTACGCGGGGACCACGAACATCAGCACCAGCGCGACAACAGCGTAGCCGTACGAGCGCACCTCGGCCGAGTAATCAGTGAGGATGAAGGCGTCGCGAAGTACCCTGACGATGAAGTAGCTGAAGAGCAGCAGGAAGCCGTGGAGAAAGAACAGGAAGGTGCTGCGACCCTCTCCCGGCCGCACACGCGTGAACAGCGTCAGCAACCGCTCGAAGGGGCTGAGCCCCGAATTATCCGTCAGCACTTCACCCCAACCTCCACCCAATGGCTCGTTATCGACCGCCGCGATCCGCGCCTCGAAGCATTATCCCTCGGCGGCATGATAATGCAGATCGGGGATCGATCAGGCCTGGCTGCGAGCCAGGGCCTGGTCCAGATCGGCGATGAGGTCGTCCGCATCCTCGATTCCGACCGAAAGCCGCACCGTCCCGGGCGTAATGCCCGACCAGACGCGTTGCTCGGGGGTCAGGTCGCGCGGCTGCTGCATCACCGGCGGGACCACCAGCGATTCAGTCGACCCGAGGCTCGCCGCAATCGAGAAGAGTTCAAGAGCCTCGGCGCACCGGCTGCCCGCCTCCAGTCCGCCAACGATATCGAAGCTCACGATGCTGCCGAAATCCTCCATCTGACGCGCTGCACGTTCGTGGCCGGGATCGTCCCGAAGCCCCGGGTAGGACACCCGTTCCACCGCCGGGTGGGTCCGCAGGAACTCCGCGAGGCGCTGCGCGCCGCGGCACTGTGCGTCGCGGCGCACGAAGAAGGTCCGCAGACCGCGGAGCATGAGGAACGCGGCATGCGGATCGAGCGTCGGCCCGAGGACCGTCAGGTCCGACCGCATCGGCTGAATCAGCTCGGCACGACCGATCACCGCCCCGCCCATCACGTCGCCATGGCCCGACACGTACTTGGTCAGGCTGTGCACGTAGAGGTCGAGGTCGAAATCGCCGTGGCTGTGTGGCCCGGCCAGCGTGTTGTCGAGCAGCGTCAACGCGCCGTGCCGGCGGGCGAGACCAGTGATGCCGGGGATATCGGCGACCTTGAGCACCGGATTGGTCGGCGATTCGAACACGATCACCCGCACAGGGCGTTCGCCTAGCACGCGCTCGAGCCCGGCGAGATCGTCGATCGAGAGCAGCGTGCTCGTCACGCCGAAGCGGCCCAGCACACGGCGGATCAGGCTCCGCGTGGGCTGATACATCTCGGCGAAATAGACGACGTGATCGCCCTGCTTGAGTAGCGATAGCAGGCTTGCCGAGATCGCCGCCATCCCCGACCCCGTTAGCAGACAGCCGTCCCTGGACTGCAGCTCCGCAAGCGCGTTCTCGAGCTGGCGGAGCGTGGGGTTCGAGACTCGCGAGTAGTAATAGCCAGCACGGCGGCCCTCGAAGTACCGCTCGGTCTCGGCGACGTCGTCGAAGGTGAACTTGACCGACTGGTAGATGGGCGCTACCAGCGGGCGGTTGTCCGACGGAACCTCGACATCGGGGAGATGGGTGACGCGCGTGCGCTTCTTCATCGCTGTCGGCGCCTGGTACGGCGCGCCGGCCAACGGCCGGGTTCAAACCAGCTCGAACTCGTCGGCATCGAGATGCACCGGGAACCCGGCGCGGAACGCCTGCAGCGATTCCATGTCGAGGACCGCGGTCTCGACGCCGTCGCCGTTACCCTCTCCCGACACCGGCTCGCCGAGAAAATCGAGCGCCACGCTGCCGCCCAGGTAGGACGCGCCGTTACCGTCGCGACCCGTGCGGTTGACGCCCACCACATAACACTGGTTCTCGATGGCGCGCGCCCGCAGCAGCGTCGACCAGGCACGGTGCCGGCGCGACGGCCAGTTGGCGACGTAGATCAGGAGATCGCAGTCGCCGGGGCTGCGGCTCCAGACGGGGAACCGCAGGTCGTAGCAGATGAACGGCCGGATCCGCCAGCCCTTGAGCATGCAGTCGAGGCGTTGGCCGCCCGCCGCGTAATGTTCGTGTTCGCCGATCATCCGGAACAGGTGACGCTTGTCGTAGTGCGCGATCTCGCCATCGGGGCGCACCCAGAGCAGTCGGTTGTAATGGCGATCGCCATCGCGGATCACGAGGCTCCCGGTGATCACGCAACTCAGGGCCGCGGCCTCCTCGCGCATCCAGTCGACCGAAGGACCGTGCATGTCCTCGGCCTGCGCAGCGGAATTCATCGTGAAGCCTGTGGCAAACATCTCCGGAAGAACTATGAGATCCGTGTGACCGGCGAGCCCCGCGAAGTGCCGCGCCAATGCGCGACGATTTGCCGCGGGGTCTTCCCAGGCGAGCTCGGGTTGCACCAGTGTCACGCGCAAATGTGGGTTCATGTCGACCGCTGCTCCGTTTTGTTCATATCCGTCGTAACCGTTCGCCCGCCGCGTCAAGAGTAGCTTCATCCTTGGCGAAGCAGAAGCGCACCAGCCGCTCGACCGGCGCCGGCGAGGAAAATACCGACACCGGAATGGCGGCGACGCCGTGCTGCATCGTCAGCCGTCGCGCGAACTCGACGTCCGGCTCATCGGACAGGGCGGAGTAGTCCGCGAGCTGAAAGTAGGTTCCGGCGCTCGGCGAGCAGTGGAAGCGCGTCTGCGCGAGCAGCCCGCAGAAATGATCGCGCTTGCGCTGGTAGAAGCGAGCGAGCTCCAGTGTGTGCCCGGGGACCTCGGCCATGAAATCCGCGAGCGCCGCCTGCAGGGGTGTCGCTACGGCGAACTGGACGAACTGGTGCACCTTGCGCAGCTCGGTCGTGAGCTCAGCCGGCGCGATGCAGCAGCCCACCTTCCAGCCGGTCGCGTGATAGGTCTTGCCGAACGAGGACACGACCATGCCGCGCGCGGCCAGGGCGTCGAGCGCGAGCAGTCCCTGGTGAGCCCGCCCGTCGAACACCATGTGCTCGTACACCTCGTCAGCGAGCACGAGCACGTCCGTGCCGTCGAGCACGTCGGCCAGCGCCTCGAGATCGCCCCGGGTGAACACCGCGCCGCTGGGGTTGTGCGGTGTATTGACGATTATCAGCCGCGTCCTGGGGCCAACGGCGTCGCGGACGCGATCCCAGTCGACGTCGAAGCCGGGGCGTCTGAGTGGAATGCGCACAGCGGCGCCGCGGGCGAGGCGCACCGCGGGCTCGTAGGAATCGTAGGCCGGGTCCAGCAGGATGACCTCGTCCCCGGGGTGAACCACCGCCTGCACGGCGCAGAAGATCGCTTCCGTTCCCCCGGCCGTGATGGTGATCTCCGTCTCCGTCGACACGCGTCGCCCGTGCAGCGCCATCACCTGGTGCGCAATCGCATCGCGCAGCGCCGTCAGCCCGGGCATGGGGGCGTACTGATTCAATCCGGCACGCATGTGGCCGGCGACGAGCTCAACCAGGCGTGGCGGCGGCGAGAAATCCGGAAAGCCCTGTGACAGGTTGATGGCGTCATGCTCCGCCGCCAGTCGCGACATCACCGTAAAGATGGTCGTGCCGACATCGGGCAGTTTAGACGGGTGAGACCGGCGCGGGATCACGCTGCCACACCCCCGCTCTCGACCGCAGCCATCGCCGCGCCGATCAAACCGGCGTCGTTGCCGTAGCGCGCGACCACGATCTCCGCGGGGTGCTCGAGCAGCGGCCCGAATAGCTCCCAGTTCTCCGTGACGCCGCCCCCGATGATGAACAGGTCGGGCCAGAGCAGCCGATGCATCTCCGCCAGGACCGCGTTGACCTCGCCCGCCCAGGCCTGCCAGCTCAGGCCGCGTTCGACGCGGATTCGGGCCGAGGCGCGCTGTTCGGCCTCTTCGCTCCCCACCTGCAGGTGGCCGAGCTCGGTGTTGGGCACCAGCCGTCCGTCGATGAACAGCGCTGAGCCGATTCCCGTGCCGAGGGTAACGACCAGCACCGTTCCGTCACGCCCGCGACCCGCGCCCATGCGCATCTCAGCGAGACCGGCGGCATCGGCGTCGTTCAGAAAGACCACTGGCCGGTGGATACGCGAAGCGAGCAGCGCCCGGGCATCCGTCCCGATCCAGCGTCGATCTATGTTCGCTGCCGTCATCGCCACGCCTCGACGCGCAACCGTCGGAAAGGCGAGCCCGACCGGACCCGGGGACGGCATGCGGCTCGCGATGTCCGCAAGCAGGTCCACTACGGCGGCGGGGGCTGCGTCCGCGGGTGTGGGCACACGCAGAACCTCATCGAGGAGCGCGCCGCGCACCGGGTCGACGCGCGCCGCCTTTACGAAGGAGCCCCCGACATCAAACGCCAGGATCTGTGATTCGGCAGCGTGACGGCGAACTCGGCTCACCATTTCGGCCGGGCGCTCAGCCCTGCTTCAGGCTTTCGATGAGGTCCTGGTTGGCCGCCAACGCCATCTGCGCGTCGCGGTCGCGCACCTTCTGCTGGCGGGTCATCCAGAACCCGGCGATGACGACACCGGTCGCGACGATGCCGATCATGATCGTCGCGAGCGCGTTGATGTCCGGGCTCACACCCAGGCGGACCTTGGACCACACCACCATCGGCAAGGTGCTCGATCCCGGACCGGCGACGAAGCTCGTGATCACCAGGTCATCGAGAGAGAGCGTAAACGCCAGCAGCCACCCCGAGATCAACGCCGGCAGGATGATCGGCAGCGTGATCACGAAGAACACCTTGGCGGGGCGCGCGCCGAGATCGAACGCCGCCTCCTCCAGCGATTCGTCCATCTGCGTCAGCCGTGACTGGACGATCACCGTGACGAAGGCCATCGTGAAAGTGATGTGCGCGATGATGATGGTGGTGATGCCCCGGCCGGCCGGCCAGCCGATCAGTTGCTCCATCGTGACAAACAGCAGGAGCATCGCTAGCCCCGTGATCACCTCGGGCATCACCAGCGGCGCCGCCGTCATCCCCGAGAGCAGAGTGCGGCCCTTGAACGGCCCGAAGCGCGTCAAGGCCATGCCCGCCAGCGTGCCGAGCGCGACCGAGACTGTCGCGGAGATTGCCCCGACCCTTACGCTCAGCCACGCGGCATTGAGAATGGCCTGATTGTGAATCAGCGCGTCGTACCACTTGACCGAGAACCCGCCCCACACCGTAACGAGGCGCGACTTGTTGAACGAGTAGATGATCAGCAGCAGGATCGGCAGATAAAGAAAGATGAAGCCCAGGGTCAGAGCCATGATCCGGAACCAGGGGCGGCCGGAGTTCATCGGTGTGCCCCTCCCCCGGACTCCTGGAAGTGCTGGAAGATCATGATCGGGATCACCAGCAACAGCAGCAGTGCGATCGCAACCGCACTCGCCACCGGCCAGTCGCGATTGTTGAAAAACTCCGTCCACAGCACCTTGCCGATCATCAGCATTCCCGGGTCACCGAGCAGCGACGGGATGACGAACTCACCGATCGCGGGGATAAACACCAGCATGCAGCCGGCGATGATGCCGGGCACCGACAGCGGGAGCGTGATCTTGAGGAAGGCCTCCCATGGCCGGCTGCCGAGATCGGCGGCTGCCTCGAGCAGCGTCAGGTCCAACTTCACCAGCGTGGTGTAGAGCGGCAAGATCATGAAGGGCAGGTACGAATAGACGATCCCCAGGTAGACCGCGAAGTCCGTCTGCATCATCTGGATCGGCTGGTCGATGATGCCGAGTGCCATGAGCGTGTTGTTGATGAAGCCGTTGTTCTTCAGCAGGCCGATCCACGCGTACACCCGCAGCAGGAACGAAGTCCAGAACGGCAGGATAACCAGCAGCAGCAGTATGTTGCGTGTGGACTCCCTGCTGCGAGCGATCGCATACGCCATCGGATAACCGATCAGCAGACAGAGCAGCGTGGAGATCGCCGCCACCTTGAGCGAGGTCAGATAGGACATCCAGTACAGGTCGTCCTCCACGAGGAAGGCAAAGTTCGACAGGTGAAGCTTGACCTGTAGCACCTGGTCGGCCGCCCAGCTGAACAGCGGCTGGTACGGAGGCATGGCGATCTGCGTATCCGAGAACGAGATCTTGAGCACGATCACGAACGGGATCAGGAAGAACAACAGCAGCCACAGGTACGGAACCGACGTGACCAGCGATTTCCCCTTCGGAATCACGCGCTGCAGCCAGCGCGCGACGTCGCTGCGCGGTTGCGCGGGCGGACGCGCGTTACCCATCAACACTACCGGGCCGGCCTCGCTCACTTGGTCACCACGACCGGGCTCGAGGCATGCCAGCTCAGGTAGACACGCTCGTCCCAGGTGATCCGGTCTTCCGCGTGGCGGAAAATGTTCGGCTGGGTGACCCGCACGACCTTGCCCGAATCGAGCCGCAGCAGGTACACGGACAGGTCGCCCATGTAGGCGATGTCGCGCACTACACCCATTGCCCAGTTGTCCGGGGAGGCCGGCTTGTCCCGGCCGAGGTGCACCTTCTCCGGACGGATCGCGGCCCAGACGGTGGCACCGGGTGCCGAGCTCACGCCATGATCGACAAAGATCGGCGCCTCGAACTCGTCGCACTGGATACGCACGTATGCCGGTTCGTCCTCGATCAGGCGGCCCTCGAACATGTTTACCGAGCCAATGAACTCCGTGACGAAGCGCGAATTCGGGTACTCGTAGATCTCGCTCGGTGTGCCGACCTGGACGATCTCGCCGTGATTCATCACGCCGATCCGCGTCGAGAGCGTCATCGCCTCCTCCTGGTCGTGCGTGACCACGATGAAGGTGACGCCAAGGGTTTCCTGCAAGCTGATCAGCTCGAACTGCGTGTGCTCGCGCAACTTCTTGTCGAGCGCGGCGAGCGGCTCATCGAGCAGCAGCAGCTTGGGCTTTGTGACCAGCGCGCGGGCGAGCGCGACGCGCTGCCGCTGCCCCCCCGAGAGCTGGTGCGGCTTGCGCTTTGTAAACTGGCCGAGCTTGACCATATCGAGCATCTCGCCGACCCGTCGCGTGATCTCAGGCTTGATCACTCGCATCTGCTTGAGGCCGAAGGCGACGTTCTGCTCGACCGTCATGTGCGGGAAGAGCGCGTAGGACTGGAACATCATGTTCACGGCCTGCTCATAGGGCGGCATGTTGGTCACGTCGACGCCGTCGATGTAGACCTTGCCGCTGGTCGGCCGCTCGAAGCCCGCCAGCATCCGCAGCAGCGTCGTCTTGCCGCAGCCCGATCCGCCGAGCAGGCAGAAGATCTCCTTCGGGTAGATGTCAAGCGTGACGTCGTCGACGGCGACGAAGTCGCCGAACTTCTTTGTTATGCGATCCACCCTGACGAAGGGCTTGGCGTTGGGATCGGTCCAGGGCTCGAACTTGAGCTGCTTGTCGCGGGGTGAGGTGGCCATGAGGCTCCGTGCGATTGTTTCTGTCTTTTACGGACCAGCGCGCCTGGCTTGGTTACCGCCGGACCCCTCGTTGAACCCGCCCGGCAGCGGGGCGGCCGGCTCTTTCCGGACCGCCCCTGTGCACGGCGCCTGCGTCAGCTCACTTACCCGTCGTGAAGCGGGTCCACGTCCGGTTGAGGAGGCGCGTGTACTCGTCGGTCTCCGACAGATCCGGGAACAGCTTGGCCTTGACCTCCGGCGGCGGATAAACACCGGGGTCGTTGCGCACGTCCTCGTTGACCAGCGCCACTGACGCGGCATTGCCGGTCGCGTAGTTGACGAAGTTCGAGTTCGCGGCGGCGACCTCAGGCTTCATCATGAAGTTGATGAAGGCATGCGCATTGTCCGGATGCGGAGCATCCGCCGGTACCGCGTACATGTCGAACCAGATGATCGTGCCTTCCTTGGGCACGCTGTACTTGATGACGTTACCCTGGCCCGCCTCATCCGCGCGGTCTCGGGCCTGCAGCACGTCGCCGCTCCAACCGAGCGCGAGACAGATCTCCCCGTTCGCGAGCGCGTCGATGTACTGCGAGCTGTGGATCATCCGGATATAAGGCCGGATCGTCATCAGCTTGTCTTCCACGACCTTCAGGTCGGCCGGGTTCTGGCTGTTCGGGTCCTTGCCGAGGTAGGCGAGCATCACGGCGGTCAGCTCGGTCGGCGCGTCGAGCACCGAAACACCGCAGTCCTTGAATTTCGAAACGACCTTCGGCTCGAAGATCATGTCCCAGCTGTCGAGGGGCGCGTTCGGCATGATCGCCTTGATCTTGGCTTCGTTATAGCCGATGCCGTCGGTACCCCACATGTGGTTGACAGAGTGCTCGTTGCCCGGGTCGTGCAGCGCGACGCGCTGCAGGATCTCGGTATCCAGGTTAGACCAGTTGGGCAGCTTGCTGCGATCGAGCTTGCGGAACACGCCCGCCTTGATCTGTCGCTCCATGAAGGAAGCGGACGGCACGACGACGTCGTAGCCCGTATTGCCAGCGAGCAGCTTCGTCTCGAGCACCTCGTTCGAATCGAACACGTCGTAGTTGACCTTGATGCCCGTCTCGGCAGTAAATTTCTCCAGCATCGCCGGATCGATGTAGTCCGACCAGTTGTAGACGTTGACGACCTGCTCCTCGCCCGCCGCGACCGGTGCCTGAGCAGCCTCCGGTGTGGCGGCTTCCTCGGCTTTCTTGCCACAGCCGGCCAGCGAGGTCGCAGCGAGCAGGCTCACGAGCCCGACGCGTATGGTGATGCTCATCGTGAAGTTACCCCGTTTGTTGGTTTGGAACGGTACAAGCCGTGCGGCCCGACGCTCGCGAAGACGGCCTTTTTATAACGCAAACCCCGCACGGCCGCCACGCTTCGCTCACAGGCGGCCTTCGGCCCGGCAGCGCGCCAGCGTCAGATCGAGGCAGCGCCAGGCCTTCTCGGCCAGCTCATCGAGCTGCGCCGGGCTGATGACGAGAGGCGGCGAGACGATCATCGTGTCGCGCACCGCGCGCATGATGAGACCGTTGTCAAAACAGAAGTCGCGGCAGATCGTCCCGACTTCGCCGCGCTTCTCGAAAAAGCGGCGGCTGGCCTTGTCCCGCACCAGCTCGAGGGCGCCGATGAGTCCGGTGCAGCGCGCCTCACCCACCAGCGGATGCTCGGCAAGCTGGCGCCACTTGGCCGCAAGACAGGGGGCGAGCTCGTCGCGCACCCTGGCGACCAGGTTCTCCCGCTCGATGATGCGCAGGTTGGCGCTCGCCACGGCGCACGCGACCGGGTGTCCGGAATAGGTGTAGCCATGGGCAAATTCGCCGCCACGCGAAATCAGCACCTCCGCGACGCGGTCGGCGACCATGACGCCGCCGATCGGCAGATAACCCGACGACATCCCCTTCGCGATCGCCATGAGGTCGGCGCGGATTCCGAAGCGGTCCGAGCCAAACCAGTGGCCTGTGCGGCCGAAGCCGCAGATGACCTCGTCCGCCACCAGCAGGATCCCGTGCCGGTCGCAGATGCGCTGGATCTCCGGCCAGTATGTCTCCGGCGGGATGATGACGCCGCCGGCCCCCTGAATGGGCTCGCCGATGAATGCGGCGACCTTCCCCGGGCCAAGCTCCGCGATCTTCTGCTCGAGCGCCTGCGCAGCAACCAGCCCGAACTCCTCGGGCGAGAGCTCGCCACCGTCGGCGTACCAGTATGGTTGGCGTATATGGACGATGCCCGGTATGGGCAGGCCGCCTTGTGCGTGCATGAACGCCATGCCACCCAGGCTCGCCCCGGCCATGGTGCTGCCGTGATAGGCGTTCTCGCGGCTGATGATCACCGTGCGGTCGGGTTCGCCCAGCAGGTCCCAGTAGCGTCTCACCATGCGCACGACGGTGTCGTTGGCCTCGGACCCGGAGCCCGTGAAGAACACGTGGTTGAATTGCGGCGGCGTCACGTCGACCAGCTGCCTGGCCAGCTCGATCGCCGGAGGGTGTGCCGTCTGGAAGAAGCTGTTGTAGTACGGCAGCTCGACCATCTGGGCGCGCGCCACGTCCGCCAGCTCCACGCGGCCGTACCCGACGTTGACGCACCAGAGCCCTGCCATCGCGTCGAGGATCTGCTTGCCGTCCGAATCGTAGAGATGGACACCTTCGGCGCGCACGATGACGCGCGTGCCCTTGGCGGCGAGCGCCTTGAAGTCGGTGAAGGGGTGCAGGAAATGCCGCCGGTCGAGCTCCTGCAATGCTGCGGTGTTGTGCTTGCTCGCGGACATTCGGGACCTTGTCAGACGTTGAGGAGCAGGTGCTCGCGCTCCCATGAGCTGATCACCCGCAGAAACGTGTCGTACTCGCTTTCCTTGACGGCGGTGTATGCCAGCACGAAGCGCTCGCCCAGGATCTCGATCAGCGGCCGGCACTCACGCAGGAGCCGTACCGCTTCCTCGATGTTGCGCGGCAGGCCGAACGGCAGGTCGTAGGCGCTGCCGGCGATCGGCTCGGAGGGTTTCAAACCCTCGATCATGCCGAGATAGCCGCAGGCGAGCGACGCAGCGATCGCCAGGTACGGATTGGCATCCGCCCCGCCGAGCCGGTTCTCGACGCGCCGGTTCTCCGCGTTCGACATCGGCACACGCAGGCCGGCCGTGCGATTGTCGTAGCCCCAATGGGTGTTGATCGGCGCCATGTTGTGCCGCGTGATGCGGCGGAAGGAGTTCACGTTGGGCGCAAAGAGCGACATGGCCGACGGCAGGTATTTCTGCAGCCCGGCGATGTGGGCGAAGAACAGCGGGGTCGGGTTCCCCTCCTTGTCGCTGAAGACGTTCGCCCCGGACTTCGCGTCCACGATGCTCTGGTGAATATGCATGGCGCTGCCCGGCTCGCGCGCCATGGGCTTCGACATGAATGTCGCGTACATCTTGTGCCGGAAAGCCGCTTCGCGCGCCGTGCGCTTGAACAGGAAGACCTGGTCGGCAAGGGACATCGCATCGCCGTGGATCAGGTTGATCTCCATCTGCGCCGCGCCGTCCTCGTGAATCAGCGTGTCGATCTCGATCTCTTGCGCCTCGCAGAACGCGTAGATGTCGTCGAAGAGCGGATCGAACTCGTTGACCGCAGCGATGCTGTAGGACTGCCGGCCGACCTCGGGACGGCCGGAGCGGCCCACCGGCGGCTTCAAGGGATAGTCCGCGTCGACGTTGGGTTCGACGAGGAAGAACTCGAGCTCGGGCGCGACGATGGGACGCCAGCCCTGCTGTGCGTACAGGTCGAGAATGTGCCGAAGCACGTAGCGCGGCGCCATCGTCACCGGCCGGCCGTCACCGTAGAAACTGTCGTGGATGACCTGCGCGGTCGGCTCCGCAGCCCAAGGCACGACCCGAAGCGTCTTCGGATCGGCCTTGAGCACGATGTCGATCTCCGATGGGTTGATCGCCCGGTCGTCGTCCGGGTATTCGCCAGTGACCGTCTGCAGGAAGATGCTCTCCGGCATCCGCATGCCCTCGTCCTCGGCAAACTTGGGCGCCGGCATGACCTTGCCGCGCGCGATGCCCGCCATGTCCGGCACGACGGCCTCGACTTCCGAGATACCGTGCTCCTTCAAGAACTGCTGGATCGGCGTATTACTCATGATCGTTTTCCCTGGGCCCGCTCGCGCGCCGCGTCACCGAATGCCGCGAACAGCGCGTGCGAGAACGGATTGCTCATGACCTGCCACTCCGGATGCCATTGCACGGCGACGGCGAAATCGCGGGCGTCGCGCACGCGAAAGGCCTCCACCAGACCGTCCGGGGCTCGCGCCTCGACCTCGAGCGCGCCGCCGAGCTTCTGCACGCCCTGCCCGTGCACCGAGTTCACCTTGACGCGATCCGCTCCGGCCAACCGGTGCAACACGCCGCCCGGGACGAGCTCGACCTCGTGGGCCGGTCCGTACTGCACCTCCAGGGGATCCTCCTTGTTCTCTCGATGATCGGTGAGCCCGGGTACCTCGTGGACTTTCTGCCAGAGCGTGCCGCCGAAGGCGACGTTCATTTCCTGGAAGCCGCGGCAGACGCCGAGCACCGGCACGCCGCTTGCCACGGCCAGCGGGATGAGCGGCAGCGTCAGGGCATCGCGATGTGAATCGTGCAGCGTGCCGGAGTCGCTCGCCGGTCCGGCATAACGATGCGGCTCGACGTTTGAGGCACTGCCGGTCAGGAGCACTCCGTCGACCCGCTCGAGAAGCTCCTCGATCGCGACCAGAGGATCCAGCGAGGGAATCAGCACCGGGATCGCATCCGCCGCGCGGGCCACCGCCTCGATGTACTTCTCGCCGACGCAATGGAAGGGATGCAGGCCCATCAGCCGGCGATCCGCGGGAATGCCGATCAGCGGTTTGGTGCGACGCACGTTAAGAATCCTAGACAGGCCCCGAGAACGAACGCCGCGGGGCGGAGGGATTAAAGCACAGGCCAAGGGGGCGAGTCGCCGGGGGGCCGTGAGCAAGCCTAAAAGTCCTGCATAATCAGCCAAATGCCTTGACAACCGAGACGGGGCATGAGCTTGCCGGTCCCGTCGGGAGCGGGCTATGCTGCCGCCGCATAAGCGGCGATCTTGTCGCCAAATCCTAAACGTCCCTTGGGTCCAGATGCCGCAGCCAGCAGATGACGAGCGGGTACGCGCGTGGGTGTTGGAACACCCGCAGGTGCGCTATGTCGACCTGCTGCTGCCCGACCAGATGGGCATTCCCCGCGGCAAGCGCGTGACGATCGAAGAGCTGGAAACGATCGTGCGCGACGGACTGCTGTTGCCGGCATCGATGTTCGCGCTGGACGTGCTCGGCGGCACGGTGCAGTCGACGGGTCTCGGCTTCGACGACGGCGACGCGGACCGGATCTGCTTGCCCGTAGCAGGCTCGCTCGCGCCGGTCCCGTGGCTCGGACCGGAAGTCGCGCAGATGCAGGTCAGCATGTACGAGCACGATCGCCGGCCGTTTCACGGCGATCCTCGACACGTGCTGACCGGCGTGCTGCGGCACTTCGCCGATCTCGGCCTGACGCCGGTCATGGCGGTCGAGCTCGAGTTCTACCTGGTCGACCGCGAGCGCACGGCGGAAGGCTGCGCGCAGCCGCCGCGCCAGCCGTTGTCCGGCCGGCGCGAGTTCCGCACGCAGATCAACTCGATGGCGGACCTGAACCAGTACTCGACACTGCTCGCCGGCATCGATGCCGCAGCGCGCGCGCAGGCGCTGCCCGCGGGCACCGTGCTCGCCGAGTACGGACCCGGACAGTTCGAAGTCAACCTGCGTCATGTCCCCGACGCACTTACTGCCTGCGACCACGCGATCCGGCTCAAGCGGCTGGTGCGGGGCGTTGCCCTGCAGCACGGCATGGAAGCGACCTTCATGTCCAAGCCCTACCGCGAGCATGCGGGCAGCGGCGCGCACCTGCACGTGAGCCTGGTGGACTCGTCTGGCCGCAACGTGTTTGCCGCGGAAGACGAGGCGGGAAGCGAGATGCTCCGTCACGCGATCGGCGGTCTCGCCGCGACCATCGATGCGACGATGGCGGTATGCGCGCCCACCGCGAATTCCTATCGGCGCTTTCGCCCGGAAGCCTACGTGCCGCTCACTCCGAGCTGGGCCATCAACAACCGCGGCGTCGCGTTTCGTATCCCGCACGGCCCCCCGGCGAGCCGTCGCGTCGAGCACCGGGTCGCGGGAGCGGATGCCAATCCGTACCTGCTCGCAAGCGTGGTGCTGGCGGGCCTGCATCACGGGCTCACGCAGAGGCTCGATCCCGGCGCCCCGCTGGCGGGCAACGCGTACCGCGACGGGCGCGCAACCATTCCGCTCACCTGGCCGGAAGCCCTCGCCGCGTTCGAGCGCAGCGACTTCGTGCGCCGCTATCTGGGAGATGCGTTCACGGATCTGTATGCGGCCACGAGACGCGGCGAGATGCAGGAGTTCAACTCGCACATACCGCCGCTCGACTACGCCTGGTACCTGACGACGAGTTGAGCGGGCACGCATGAGCACCGAAGGTCACATCGACTCCTACTACGCGGCAACCGCCAGCCCGGCGCCGCGACGTCCGCAGCTCGAAGGCGAGCTCACGGTCGACGTCTGCGTGGTGGGGGGCGGACTATCCGGCTGCTCGACGGCGCTGCATCTGGCCGAGCGTGGTTACCGCGTGGCGTTGCTCGAAGGTCGCCGTATCGCCTGGGGTGCCTCGGGCCGAAGCGGCGGTCAGGCGATCGCCGGATTCGCGTCCAGCCAGGACACACTCGCCGAACAGGTCGGGCTCGATGCGGCACGGCGGATGTGGGACGTTTCGGTCGAAGCGGTCGAGCTGCTCAAGGATCGCATCCGGCGTCATTCGATTGATTGCGACCTGCACTGGGGTCAGATGCACGTCGCGGTCAAACCGCGCCACGTAACCGAGCTCAAGGCCTGGCAACAGGAGATGACCGGCACGTACGCCTATTCCGGCACGCGCTGGCTCGAGCGCGACGAGGTTCGGGAGTGGATCGCGTCCGACCGTTACCTCGGCGGGCTGTATGACCCACGCAGCGGCCACCTGCACCCGCTCAACTACACGCTTGGTCTCGCCACCGCGGCGGAAGCCGCAGGTGTCCGTATCTTCGAGAACAGCCAGGTGACGCGCATCGATCGCGCCGATCCCGCCAGCGTCGCAACTGCCACCGGGCGCGTCCGCGCTCGCCACGTCGCGATCTGCTGCAATGCCTGGATCGACGATCTCGTTCCCGAGCTGCGCTCGCGGATCATGCCGGTCGGCACCTACATCGTAGCCACCGAGTCGCTCGGTGAAGCGCGGATGCGCGCGCTGCTGCGCGAGCCGATCGCGGTCTCCGACGTCAACTGGGTGCTCGACTATTTCCGGCCGTCGGCCGATCACCGGTTGCTGTTCGGCGGCCGTGTCAGCTACTCGGGGCTCGACCCGCGCAACACGGGTGCCGCGACGCAGCAACGGATGATCCGCGTCTTCCCCCAGCTCGCCGACACGAAGATCGAATATGCATGGGGCGGATTCGTCGACATCACGATGAGCCGCGCGCCGGATTTCGGCCGACTAGCGCCAAATATCTATTACCTGCAGGGCTTTTCCGGCCACGGAATCGCGCTCACCGGCATGGCCGGAAAACTGATTGCCGAGGCGATCGCGGGCCAGGCGGAGCGCTTCGATCTCTTCACCCGGCTCGAGCATCGCAACTTCCCCGGCGGAGAGCGGCTTCGCACGCCCCTCCTGGTCCTGGCCATGCTCTGGTTCCGGATGAAAGATCTCGCCTGACGCCGATGCGCGGCCGGCTGATCGACCGCATGCTTTCGTGGATCGATGCCAGCCTCGCGGCACTGGGGCACGGGTTCATCCAGGCCTGGGGCCGGGTCGAGCGCGGCTACCGTCGACCGTTCTCGAAGCTTGCGCACCGCTTGAAGTTTGCGTTCTATCCGCTTCTCGCGCTTGGGGCGATCGCCTGGCTTGGCTGGGACTTGAGCCACTCACGAACGCTCGACGCGGCCGAGGATGCGATCTTCGACCGCGTGATCCAGTGGCGACCGTTCGAGCCGAAGCCCTCCGGACGTGTCGTGGTGGTGGAAATCGACGAATGCTCAATCGAGCATTTTCGCGCGCGCGGCGAAGGTGGCTGGCCGTGGCCGCGCCAGCGGCATGCGGATCTGATCGACAGCCTCGACCGCGCGGGCGTGCGCGCGGTCGGCTACGACGTCCTGTTCGCGGACCCGTCAAAGGACGATCCCGGCGGCGATCAGACGCTCGAAGCTATGGCGGCCGGCGGCGCCGGCCGCTTCGTGTTCACCTCGACGCGGCTGCACCCGGACTATGACGAAGGCTCGGCCTTGCGCGCTTCGCAGGCGCCGGCGGCGTTTGCGCTGACACAGGCGCCGACCAACGACCCGAAAGTTGCACTCCTCTTGCCGTACGGCGGCGCAATGGCACGCTTCAGCGCGGTCGCTAACGTGACCCGGAACGAAGACGGCATGTTGCGCGACATCCTGCTGCGCGAAACCGTGGGCGACTGGGCCCTGCCGTCGCTGCCGCTGCGTCTCGCAATGACGGCGACGTCCGTGCCACCCGATACGCTCGCCTCCACGGTCCGCCCCAACTGGCGCCAGGAAACCCGCCTGCCGCGGATCAGCGCAGCGGACCTGCTGGACGGGCCGCGACCTGTCTGCCGTGACGCAACGACCGCACGACCGGCCCTGCGGGACCGGGTGGCGCTGGTCGGCTATACCGCCTCTGGCCTCAACGACGCCAAGCCCACACCGGTCGATCCCGTGATGCCGGGTGTCGAGGTCATGGCGGAGGCCACCGAGGCGCTGATTGCCGGGAGCGGGATCCGCTCGCCGCCGGCCTGGCTCAAGTACGTGCTTGCCACGTTCCTGGTCCTCATGACCACTTTTGCCTTTTATCGCGGTGAGCCGGCGACCGACATCGACTCGGTTTTCGTCGCCACCAACCTCGTCCTGCTGAGCGCGGCATTCATCGGTCTCACATTCTTCGGCTTCTTCTTCGACGTGTTTGCCAGCGTCGCGTTCGTCAGCCTGATCTTCGGCTTGTGCCGCGTGTATGCAGGAGTGCAACGCGGGCGCGCCGTGGGCAATGGCGACTTCCTGCCCGATTACAATCCCGCCACCGACCGATGGCTCGCGATCGCGCGACTGCGTTTCGTGCCGGACACGCAGCTCGACCCGAAGGCAGCGGCGCGCCGCCGGCGCGAATACCAGCGGCGACTACGGCGCTTCCTGTACGCGGGCAGCGATGCAGTGATGCTTGAAGGCGTGGTCGAGCGCAAGAGCTGGCTCCACGAGGCGCTGAGTGATTTAATGATCCTGGTGTGGCATGGGGAGAGCGAGGACGCCGCGCGCACGAAAGCGCGCTCGGATCTCGCGAGACTCGAACGACAACTGGCGGAGCAGGACGCGCGCTTGCCGGACGACGGGAGTGTGCGGGTGGCCTTCGCCTGCACCGAGATCGACGACGGCAACGAGGACTGCGATCGGGGCGAGCGGGTGCGGCTGCGTGACCTGGTGGGCCGGTTGCTGGCTTCGTCCACCGAGTGGCCGCTAGCGCGGCGCGAAGCGTAGTCCGCCCCGACCGGCGGCGGTTCCGGAGGTTCGTGATGCGCGTCCCGCTGATCCTGATCGCAACCATGCTGCTGGCATGGGAGGCGTCGGTTGCCCAGGTCTCAGCCGTGGTTCAGAAGCCGACCGTCGAGGTATATACCGAGCCCAGGCTGGACGCCCCCAAAGTCACGACCCTGACACGCGGCGCGTCGGTCACCATTTCCGCGCAGCAGGGCCTCTGGTACCAGGTTCAGGTCGCCGCCGGCACGACCGGCTTCGTACGCGTCAACGACGTGCGGGCTTCCTACGCCGCCGTCGAGCGTGGGGACGCCAACGTGCGCGCGCTGTTCGAGGGCAAGTCTGGCGAAGCTCGAGTCACCGAGACCGCCGGAGTCCGCGGCATCGACGAAAACGAGCTCAAGGCGGCCGCACTCGACCAAACCCAGCTCAACGCGATGATCGGCAACCGGGTCGATGCCGCAGCCGGCGCGGTCTATGCCGCGGAGCATGGCTTGCAGGCGACCAGCGTCGCGTACGCGGCCGAGGCCAAGGGCGCAAGCGCCGCCGAGCCAACGCAGGCTGCGGCAGCCAAACCTAAGCCCGCCAAGTCCGCAGGCGCGATCCTCGGTTCGCTCGGCCGCGAGCTCGGCTCGATGCTGGGCGACAGGACCGGCACCACGGCAACCACCGCCGCGGACACCGCCGCCAAGGTGATCCCGAAATCCGACGCGGAAGTCGCGGCCGAGGAGCTCGCGCTCGGCCCGGAGATCGCGGGCCGGGTCCTGGGGGCCCGTCCGCTGTGGAACGATGCCGAGGCGCAGCGACGCGTCAACCGGATCGGTCGCTGGGTCGCCTCGCAGACCAGCCGGCCTGACCTGCCGTGGACCTTCGGCATCATCGATACGCCGGAGGTAAACGCGTACGCAGCGCCGGGTGGCTTCGTGCTCGTCGCGCGTGGTCTCTATGACCTCCTGTCATCGGACAGCGAAGTCGCGGCAGTGCTCGGTCACGAGATCAGCCACTGCGTGCAGAGCGATCACTACAACGTGATACGCAAGCAGGAGCTGGCGAGCTACGGCAAGGAACTGGCGCTCAAGGACGTCGATGCCACCACTGGCAGCGTCGCCGGCGATCACGCCCGGCGCTACGCGGAGCAATACGGCGCCAGCGTCATGGTGACCGCGCTCGATCGCGAGGCCGAATACCGCTCCGACGAAGCAGCGGAAATCTACCTCGCCCGTTCCGGAATGAATCCGCTGGCGTTGTACGCGGTCCTGCAGAAGATGATCGCGCTCGGCACGGAGTCGGCGAGTCTCGCGCAGCTGCAAAAGACGCATCCTCCGCTTGATTCGCGGATGGATCGCATCGACCGGCGCGGCTACGGCGCGCTCGAACCGTATACAGCACGGGATTAGCCGGCTGCGGACGCCGGCGCTATTTGACGAGCCGCAGCGCGAACGGGTAGCGATAGGCGACCCCTTCGTTTGCCTTCATCGCCGCGATAATGACGAACACCAGCGCGGTGACGCCGATGACCAACATCAGCGGAACCGTGAGCAGCGCGCCCAATCCCAGGGTCATAACGGTCAGGATCATCAGTGCCACGAAAGCGATAGAGACGGTGATGGCGAAGTTGAGCGCCTCCTTCGCCTGGTCGTTTACGAAGGGCATGGTGTCTTTCTTCATCAGCCAGATCACGAGCGGCCCGATGAAGAAGCCGATGTTGCCGCCCCACCCCGACGTCAGGAGGCCGCCCAGCAGCGCGGACAGATGGGCGAACATCGCCCACTGTCGTTCTTCCGCGCTCGGAGCGCCGGCGGGCGCTTCGGGTGCCGACACGGCTTCCTTAGGATTGAGATTTTCCATGCGATCCCCCCTTTTATGTTGAGTTGGTATCAGTCTCGCATCGCCGATGATGTTCTGCGCTTTCCCCACAACTGTCCATGGCGCCCCTCAGCGCGCACCGAGCGCCTTTGCCGCCCGGGCGTAATGACGGGGCGAGACCCAGAAGATCATCCCGAAGCGGCCCGTGCCAGCCGAAACGGCGTCGGCTGCGATCACGTTGATCTTCTTTGCAGCGACCTTTGCGAGTGCTGCGAGCGCTGCCCCCACCTCGTCCGTGCCCTGCACGAGGAATGCGCGCCGGGTGCTACTGAGTTTCCAGCCCTCCCGTCTCGCGACTCCCTTCAGGCCAGAGAGATCGTCGGTCACCAGGTCGATCTGCGCCGTGCCGCGTCGCTCGGGGAATCCGGAAAACGCGAGCAGGTTCACCTTCGCGTCACGCAGCGCCGTCAACACGCGTGTCGCCTGTCCGGCCCGGTTCGGTGCCTTGATATACACGTAGTTCACCTTTCGGATCTTCGCTGCCATGGAACTCTCCCGTGAGCGCTGCCCGATCCTTTGAGTCTACGCTCCTCCACGTCTGCGATGCCTCGAACAGGGCGGTGACTCTCGATGACCGCCCTATCTGACTTTTCCTACGGCTCTTCCTGCCCCGCGTATGAGCAGCCGCTGGTGCACGTCTCATGGATCACGACGCGCGATAGCTGTGGCAGCTGCTGCGCGAGCTCCCGCCATATCCAGCGCGCGAGGTTCTCGCTCGTGGGGTTCTCGAGTCCCGGCACATCGTTCAGGCAGCGGTGATCGAGTCGCGCAAACAGCGGCTCGAAGGCGTCGCGGACGTCGGCGAAGTCCATCACCCACCCTGACTGGGCATCCACTGGACCGCTCACGTGCACCTCGACCCGGAACGAATGCCCGTGCATGCGCGCGCACTTGTGGCCAGCGGGCACGTTGGGCAGACGATGCGCGCACTCGAGCGCGAATGTCTTGAAGATATCCATCGGGCCGCGGAGTGTACTCGCGCCGGTCGGCCACTCAAAGACCGGCGACACCGTCACCGGCGGAACACGCGCCACAGCGTTCGCGTCTTGCTGCGCCACGTCACCCGCTCGTCCGAGAGCGCCTCGAGGAAGTCGGCGAGCCGGCGCGCCCTCGAGATCGAGAAAACCGTGATCACGAACGTCGCGACCAGGATCGCGACGAACGCGGCGATGCGCAGGACAAGCGGTTGGTCGGCCGCGGCGATCAGGTTCATGCCGAGGAAACCGGTTGCAACCGTGCCGATGAGCCCGAGGATGGTAACTACCGTGAGACGCAGCACCGTGTTCGTCTGTCGTCGCGTGCTGTCCGAGTCGAGGTAATTGTTCATGTCCATCACCTCGTCGCGTACCTCGTCGTAGAGGGCCTGATTCCCGAGATGCCGCTGCAGCTTGTCAAACACGCTCTGCGCCAGTTCCTGGTTCGAAATCTGGCAGAACCAGTAGCGGTGCGTGAAGCGCAGAAAGGCCTCCATCATCTGACGGATGGTCCGCTTGAAAGCCTTGACCGACTCGGTGTTGCCGACGACGAGCCGGTTCATCGCGACAGCGAGTTCGTCGGAAATCGACAGCAGTGATGCCTTGTGGAAGTGTGCGACCAGGAACAGCAGGAAATACTGGTGGCGGAACTGCGCCAGGAGGCCGTGCTCGACGTCGGCGTAGAACTGGTCGCCGTGCGCACCCACCATCGAGAGCGTGAGTCCGGTCACCACGAGCCTCACTTCGCGCAGCGACCGTTCGCCGCTGCGACCCCAGAACCGGTCGTCGCAATACTTGGCCTCGAAGTCCTCGAGCATGACCGGTGAGTACGGCAGCTCGTCGGGGCCGCCGGGACGGGTCACGAGCCCGAGCCGGACCCAGTCGGCGCGCGTGAGCTGCCTCGGATCGTCGAAGGCGAAATACGCCATGAACGGCATGCGGTAGTACTCGAGCTGGCGGTAACGCAGTGCTCCGGCCTGCCCCGCGTGCTCGAGCACGAATGGCCGGAGCAGGAAGTCCCAGTGCGCAGCCGTGCACGGCGCGCGGTGACGCCCGACAAACTCCAGGTACTTGCCACGGTCCGAATAGTCCGACGCCGACAGGACGCGCCCGTCGGCGTCCAACCATTCCACGCTGTACGGGCAGTTGCCACCGTCGCCGTTCTTCTCCCAGAACCCGGGGTATGCGCGCCCGAAGCGGAACATCGTGTTCTGCGCGACGTCCAGGGGCAGGTCGTCGGCATGCATCTCGAACGCAAGCAGCGCGACGTCCGCATCGAGGAAGAAATTCAGGTCCACGTGCGCGACACGGAATGTCGAGGCCGGTCCGCCCCGTTCGAACGTGATCCGCGCCGCATGAATCCCGCGTCGCCGGTAGGTGCGGATGCTCCCTTCACCCCTGCGCCGCGAGCTCTCCTGCCCTGCGCTGGACCCGTACAGGAAGCGCTGCGCGTACGGCAGGAAGGTGACGAACTCGCGGTAGTGACGCTCCTGGAACGCCCGCGGATCCTCGCAGAATTCGTCGACGACCTCGGCCCACTCGCAGTCGGGCGCGGCATCCAGCAGTTCCCAGTGGCGCTGAACCGGCCCCGCGCTGACAGGCATCAGCTGCAAGGGCCACACGGCGATCTGCCGGAAGTGGCGAACGAGCAGATCGCGGCTCATGGGATATGCACGGCGCTTGCCGTTCCGGCGTGGAAACCCGGGCCAGGTTTGCGCTGCGCCCCCCTGTTCGTCGTTGCCCGGATTCTGCCACCATCGGGGTCACGCGTGGAGGAAACTGCCATGAGCGAACGACACGACCCGCATGGCCGGCGCCTGCCGGTCAAGCTCGATGCGACCACCAACGGGGAGTTCGCGCCGGTGCCGCTCGCGCCGGTGCATCACCAGGCCAACCGCCTCGCGCACGAGGCGGCGACCGTTAACGCCAAGTGCCTCGGACTGGGCCGCCGCGGCTTCCTGGTCTCCGCCTGCGGCGTCGCGAGCAACTTGATCGCTATGAACGCGGCTTATGCGCGTGCTGGCCGCAGCGGCGGCTGGTACGACCTGCCCGACGAGGCTGCGCTCGATCTCGAAGTTGCACAGGCGAGCGTGGACGGCAGCGAGTTCATCTTCGACATCCAGGGCCATTTCGTGAACCCGAGCGGCGCCTGGACGCGACAACTGCCCGAAGGCGCGCGCCCGCTGCAGAGCTTTACAGCGGACCCACGCTGCGAGCCGCACCAGGGACCGGGCCAGTTCGATTACCTGCGCTGCGTCGGCCCCGATCAGTTCGTCAAGGACGTCTTCCTTGACTCAGATACCGACCTGATGGTGCTCTCCTTCGTTCCGTCCACCCGCGCAGGCGAGCCGCTGACCATCGAGGAAGCGGCGGCCACGGCCCGCATCGTCGAGCGGCTCGAAGGCACGCATCGGCTCTACGTGCACGGGCGCGTCAATCCCAACCAGGCAGGCGATCTCGAGGGCATGGACGAGCTCGCGGCGCGATACACCATCAGCGCCTGGAAGACCTATACGCAATGGGGGCCGGACGGCACGGGCTTCTGGATGGACGACGATGCCGGTCTCGCGATGATCGAGAAGGCTCGCAAGCTCGGCGTCAGGAACATCGCTATCCACAAGGGCCTGGCCTTCGGGCGCAAGTCTTATGAGCACTCGACCTGCGCGGACATCGGGCGGGTCGCGAAGCGGTTTCCCGACGTCAACTTCCTGATCTACCACTCGGGGTTCGTCACTGAGCATCCCGAAGGCCCGTACGATCCCGCGCGCAGCGACGGGATCGACGGGCTCTGCACCAGTCTCGCGGCGAACGGGATCAAGCCCGGTGGCAACGTGTACGCCGAGCTCGGATCGACCTGGCGTTTCCTGATGCGCGATCCGGATTCGGCGGCGCATGCGCTCGGCAAGCTGTTCCGCTACTGCGGGCCGGACAACGTGCTCTGGGGCACGGATTCGATCTGGTACGGCTCACCCCAGGACCAGATCCAGGCCTTCCGCAGCTTCCAGATCGCGCCGGCATTGCGCGACAAGCACGGGTATCCCGAGATCACGCGCGAGCTGCGTGCCAAGGTGTTCGGGCTGAACGCGCTCCCCATATACCCGGTTCCGGACGACGTGCTCCGGAAACATCTTGCGAAGGATCGCGTGTCAGTCGCACGGGCGGAGTACCGCGAGGATCCGGATCCGAGCTTCGCCACCTACGGACCGCGAACGCGCCGCGAGTTCCTGAATCTCAAGGCCTGGGGCGGCTGACGCCCGGGTCATGGGCAACAACCTGGAGGCTGCTTGAGCTATTCCTCTATACCGCTCTGGCTCCTGGCGGTGCTGATCTTCACCGCCTTGATCGGGGCGAGGGAAGCCGGACATCTGCTCCGCAAGCGTCGCAAGAAATCCTCGCCACCTGGCGACGCCGAGGGTAGCGATGGATTTGCGTTGACTTCGGTACTGGGCCTCCTCGCCCTGTTGATCGCGTTCAGCTTCTCGCTGAGTCTGCAGCGATACGACGCCCGGCGCCAGATTGTCATCAACGAAGCCAACGCGCTCGGCACCACCTGGCTGCGGACCGGACTGTTGGACGAGCCCGATCGAACGAGGTTGCGGGCAGTGCTTCGTGAGTACGTCGACATCCGAGTCGAATTTGGAACGGCCAGCACGCCCGGACAGGAGGACGCCGTCTTCCGGAGGACCGAAGAGAAGCAGCGACAGCTCTGGGATGCGATCAGCGAAGCAGTCGCGCCGTTCCGCACCACCCCGCTCGCCGCCTTGCTCGTGACCACGACCAACGAGTCCATCGACCTGGCGGCTGAACGTAAGGCCACGCGAGAAGCTCACATCCCGACGCGGATCCTCGAGATCCTGATGCTCTATGCGCTGATCGCCGCCGTCATGATCGGTTACGAGAAGGGCCGCCATCGCACGGCGACGAGTTTGCTATTCGTACTGCTGGCGCTGGCAGCGACGCTGGTCGCTGACCTTGACCGCCCCGCAGCGGGCGCGATCAAGATCCCCCAGCAGCCGATGCTCGACCTCCAGCGCGCCATCGCCGACGCACCTGCGCAGCCGCTGGTCAGCGAGCCACCGTAAGGTCCCAGCTCATCAGCAAGGCGTCCTCGTTGCCCTGGTAATACGCAGCGTGCACCGCGGTGGCGCGAAATCCGACGCTGCGATAGAAGGCGATGGCGCCATCGTTCGTCGAACGTACCTGGAGACGGATAACCTTGATTCCCGCTGTCCTGGCGGTGACCTCGAGCCAGGACAGTAACGCCGTGCCGATGCCGCGCCGCCGATGCGATGGCCTGACCGCCAGCAGGAAAAGCTGCGCCTCGGCGTCGCCGTACTTCATGATCGCAAAACCGGCGATCACGCCGCGGTCGCGAATCACGACGACGTTGGTGTCGCGGTCGTCGATGCAGCGCCGCACGCGCTGCACCGTCCACGACCATCGCAGACCCTGCTCGATGCAATCGCGGGACAGCACCGCGATTGCGTCGGCGTCGGGCCTCACGGCGAGGCAGATTTCACACGGGGCGAGCATTCCGGGTACGCGGTGACGAAATCGTTGGGACGCAACCTCAATCGCTATGGGCTCGCGCGACGCGTCCCTCGCCATGCGCAGCGAGCGCGAGCAGCGGCTGCCAGTCCCCGCTGGCCTCGGCGTGCGCGGCGCGCTCGCGCATGCGGGCGATGTCGGCATCGACCTCGGCCACGATGGCGCGGAACCGGGCGTCGTCGCGCAGGCTCTCGAGATACGGATCTTCGGGAAGGCTCCAGCCGAGGATTGACGGCCACCGCCAACCGGCGTCAACGGCTTTGCGCAGGCGGGCGAGCGCCTCGTCGCGCTTGCCCAACAGTGACAGCGCCTCGACATCGCCGATACCGAACCCGAGAAGCCCGAGGCGTGGCCGATCAGCCACGTATTTCAGGTACGCGTCGAGTATTTTCGCCGCACGATCACGGTCCCCGAGCTCGCGCAAGACGTATGAATAACGGACGCCGTCGCAAATGCCATAGTCGTCGAGGCGAGGCGCGTCACCGAGCAACTGTGGGCACATGCGCTCGAGCCAAACGCGAGCCACTCCAAACCGCCGTTGTCGCACGGCCAGGTCGGCGCCGACGAGAAGGAGCGGGACGGGTGCAATCTTGCTCTTGCCGATTGCACGTTCGAGCATTGCGAGACCGCCGGCGGGGTCTCCCTCGAGGCGGCGCGCCTGTGCCTGTCTCAGGACCCAGAGAGGATGCTCGCGCGGGGTCTGCTTCGCCACTTCTACCGCGCGCGCAATCTGGCCTAGCGCCACATGTGTGGCGATCACTCCACGCACCGATGAGGGGTCTTCGCTTAGCGCCACGGCTCTGTACGCCCAAGCCAAGGCTTCGTCGAGCCGGCCGAGGGTCGCGAGATGCTGGCCGATGGACTCGGGCGCCGCTGGCCAATCGGGATTCATCCGCGCGCTTTCCAGCAGCAAGTCGAGCGCCTTGCGATTTTCGCCGATTCCCGCGTAGCTCTGCGCGAGGTTGGTCTGTGTGACGCGCGCCAGCGGGTCGAGCTCCAGGGAGCGCTCGAAGAGCTCGATCGCCCGGGAATATTCGCCAATGTCGAGCTTGCTTGACGCGTACCAGGCGATGGCCTGCGCGTGGTTGGGATTGAGCTCGATCGCGCGCTCAAAGGCCTCGTCGGACTGTGCCAGGTCAACGGGCTGCTGCGTCGTGTTCCATCGACTGTTCTTGAGGAGCCCGAGCGACGCATAGATGTCGGCGTCTTCAGTGTCGAGCGCGAGCGCCTTGTCCAGAAGTCCGGGCGCCTTCGAAAAAAACTCGTCGGGCTCGATCGCATCAAAATTGACATACAGGATGCTCATCGTGTCGCTCAGCCCCGAATAGGCCTTGGCGAACCTGGGGTCGAGCGTAATCGCCTGCTCGAAGAGCTCGCGGGCCCGCTGCAGGTTCTCGAGCTTCCGCTGGTAGAGGTTCTGCCGGCCGGCGAGGTAGAGGTTGTAGGCCTGCAGATTCTCCGTCGGCACCTTCGTGATGCGCTCTTTCTCGTCCGGCGTCAGGGTCGCCTTGAGCTTGTCGGCGATCGTGGTCGCGATCTCGGTCTGGATCGTGAAGATGTTCTCGGTGTTGAGCTTCCGGTCGTAGGTGTTCGCCCACAGGTGCTCGTCGGTCGCGGCATCGATGAGCTGGACGTTGATCCGTACGTTGTCACCGGCGCGCTGGACGGCCCCCTCGAGCACGGTAGCGACCGATAGTTCCTTGCCGATCTGGCGCAGATTCTTAGTCGTTTCGCGGTATTCCATCACGGAGGTGCGCGAGATCACCTTGAGCGAGCTGATGTTCGCGAGGCTGGTCAACAGCTCGTCGTGGATGCCGTCGGCGAACATCGCGTGCGCGGGGTCGATGCTGCGGCTCGTGAAGGGCAGGACGGCAATCGAAGCAGCGCGATTGCTTCTCGGAACTTTCCTCAGGTTGAGGTAGACCGATGTACCGAGCGCGACGATCAGGAGCCCGATGATCGTGAAGTCCAGCTTGCGGCCGGTTACGTGCGTGATCGAGTGCTCGTGCGGAACCTCATGAGTGCGCTTCAGGCCTTCTGGTGTCAGCTCGAACGCCCAGGAGAAGGCGAGCGCAAGCACGAATCCCAGCACTACCAGCAGGACGAGGACTCGGAAAACCCACGCAGGAGCGCCGAACGACGGCAGGAGGAAAGATGCAGCCTGAAGCGCGATCCAGGCGACAACAGCGTACGCGACGCCGACCTTGTAGACGTTCCGCCTGCGCAGCTCGGCGAGGAAGGGACGCATGCGGCGGATTATCTCTCAGTCCGTGGCATCCGCCTTAGTCCGCCGACTCCGCCCCAGCGGCCACCCAGGCAAGATCGGCGCTCGATACCTTCTTTGTGTCGAAGCGCTTCGCCGCCGCCGTCATCCGGGTAAGCGCCTGCGCCACGGTCATCGGCGGCGTCGAATCCCCCTTCTTCGCCTTGTGAAAGCGCACTGGATTGATCCGTGCGACCACGTAATTCCTCAGGTAGGGAGATTTCAGGCCCTGCGCCTGCAGTTTCGCGACGATGCGCTTTACCTCCGCGTCGATCTCGCCCAACCGCGCAGCCCAAGCATCCCGATCGCGCAGGCTCGTCGCAAGCGGCCGGTCGCCAAACCGATCGACCTTCTTGAGAAACGGGCTGTACGCACCACCGCCGAAGCGCGGATTGCGCTCGTAGACGATCCCAAGCGTGAGCAGCTCCGGCGCCTCGAACTCGGCCGCGTACTTCGATTCGCGCTGCGCGCCGTCCGCCTTGGCGAGGCTGCGCGCCATGCGGATGACCTCGAGGCTCTTGTCCTTCAGGTTGTGCGCCTTCTCGGTGTTGAGCGCGAGGATGCGATACGCGAGCGACTCGTCGGGCGATACGAGCGCGGTGATCTGCCGCAGGCCGAGGACCTTCGCGGCGGCTAGGCGGTGGCGACCGTTCGGCGTCCACAGGCCGCCGTCGGCGCCACGCACCACGATCAGCGGGTCGAGGAAGGCCCCGGCTTCGTCGATCTTTGCAGCGAGGCGCTTGGTGTGCGTCGGCGACAGGTCACGCTGGAACGGTGTCGGCTGCACTGCCGTCAGCGGCAGCGACGCGACGACGAGTGGCCGGCCGCCGAGCGGATCGCGATACGCACCGAGCGCGGCGCCACCGGCGGCGTTGATCTGCGCGGCGAGCGAGGCGACCTCCGGCTCATCGAGCGGCAGCGCGACCTCGGTGGCGGCGAGCCCACGTCGCTCCCGCGCGGGAGCGAGCTTACCGCGCGGTCGTCGCGCCGCGCCCTTTGCGGGGCGGGAACTCGATTTGCGCCGGGCGGGCATCCGCGCAGTGTGCGCGATCCCGGGCGGCCTCGCCAAGCGTCAAAACAGAGCGCTCAGTTGCGCAGGCTCCAGCCGATGAAGTCCTGGAGCGCGGCGTAGCGCCAGTCGTTGTTGTAGCGCATGTAGTACCAGTACGGGTCATCGTTCAGGAGCCGCACGAAGTCCTGGTCGTCCCAGTCGTCACGGTCCCAGTCGTCGCGCACCTGCCAGCGCCAGTCATCGCGATAGCGGTCGCGATACCGGTCGCGGAACCAGCGGATGCGGTCCCAGTCGTGCTGGTCCCAGTCGTGCCTGGCGAAGGTGCGGCCACGGTCCGTGCACCACGCGACGAACTCGCGGCGATCATGCCCGCGCAGCCCGATCCGGTTCGCCCGGTGGTTGCAGTCAGAGACGATCGAACCGTAGGTGTACCGGGGTTCGTAGCGGCGATGCTTGTCCGAGTCCGCAACGGCGGGTGCGGCAGCCAGCATCGCAAATAATGCAATCGAGGCGAGTTTTCGCACGGCTATACCTCCGGGTACGGTCGCGCCATCTCAGCGCGCTTGCTCGTGTCCGGGGTGAAAAACGCCCGCCGCGGGCACCGGTTGACAGACGGCTTTCAGCCGCGCCGGTTGACGAGAAAGCAGTGGTGGATGCGCGGGTTCCGCGCGAAATCCGGCGGGATGGTCTCGCGTGTTATGTCCCGTATCTCGAGCTCGGGAACCGCGGCGGCATCGAACCGGAAGCGCTGGAAATTGTTCGAGAACACGATTGTGCCATCCGGCTCGAGCAGCCGGACCACGAGCTGGAGCAGCTCCACGTGATCGCGCTGCACATCGAAGTCGCGGCTCATGCGCTTGGAGCGCGAGTGCGTCGGCGGGTCGAGAAAGATCAGCCCGTACGGCCGGCGCTGCTCCTGCAGGTCCTCGCGCAACCACTCCAGGCAGTCGGCCTGCACGAACCCATGCGCCGGACCGGCGAGACCGTTCAACGCAAGGTTGCGCTTGCCCCAGTCGAGATAGGTGCGCGACATGTCCACCGTGGTGCTGGCCACCGCGCCGCCGCCGGCCACATGCACCGTTGCCGTACCGGTGTAGGCGAACAGATTCAGAAAACGCCTGCCGGCGGCGAGCGCGCCGAGGCGCTGACGCGTCAGCCGGTGATCGAGAAATAGACCGGTGTCGAGATAGTCTTCGAAATTCACGAGAAAGCGATGACGACCCTCGCGCACCTCGTGAAATACGCCTTCCCCTTCCGCACGCTCGTACTGCGCGCCGGCGCGTTGGCGCCGCCTCGTCTTCAGATGTATGCGCTCCGCTGGCAGCGCGAGCACGTCCGGAAGCGCCGACAGCACCTCGTCGCGCCGCGCACGCGCGGCCTCCACGGCAATCGTCGCCGGCGCCGCGTATTCCTGCACGCAGGCGTGGCGCTCGGCGTTGCCATAGAGATCGATCGCAAACGCGTATTCGGGCATGTCCGCGTCGTAGATGCGAAAGCAGCTCACGTCCTCGCGTCGCGCCCAGGCCGAGAGTCGCTTGAGGTTCTTCTGCAGACGGTTGGCGAACATCGCAGCGCCAGGCCGCGCGCGTGCTGTCGCCAGGCGTGCTTGACGCAGCGTCCCGGGATCCGGCACGGCCGCGTCTGCGTCGAGTGTGAATCGCAGCAGCCGGCCTTCGATCGGCCCGTTGAAGAACACGTGCGTACGGTTCGCCCGCAGACCCAGCGCGCGCCCGAGACGCGGGTTGCCGGTGAACACACCCGCCTCCCATCCCGGATGACACCGCAGCAGCGCCCGGCCGAGCTCCGCATACACCGGCTCGAGCTCGCCCTCCTCCCCGAGACGCGCACCGTAGGGCGGGTTGACCAGTACGAGCCCGGTCGCCGCGACGGCCGCGGACAACCCTGCCACCTCGCGCCGCTCGAAAAGGAGGACCTCGGCGAGACCGGCGCGGTTTGCGTTCGCGAGCGCGGCGCGAATCGCTGTCTGGTCACGGTCGAATCCGCGCAGCCGGCCCGGTTGCAGCACGTCCATCGTTCGCGCGGCCAGCGCCTCGGTGCGCAGGCGCGCCCAGAGCTCGGGATCATGCTGTCTCCAGCGCTCGAATCCGAAGCGGCGTCGCAGCAACCCGGGGGCGATGTTCGCGGCGATCAGCGCCGCCTCGATCACGATCGTCCCGGAACCGCACATCGGATCAACGAAGGCGCCGCCGCCGGCGGCGATCTCGGGCCAGCCGCAACGCAGCAGCAGCGCCGCGGCGAGATTTTCCTTGAGCGGCGCCTCGAGGGCCGACTGGCGGTAGCCACGCTGGTGCAGGGGCCGGCCGGCAAGGTCGATCCCAACCGCAGCGCGGTCGCGACCGAATCTCACGCTCACGCGCAGATCGGGATCATCGAAATCCACCGACGGTCGCGCGCCGTCACGCTCGCGGAAACGATCGACGATCGCATCCTTGGCCTTCTGGGCGGCAAAGGTCGAGCGCCGCACCCAGGCAGGAGCGTCTCCAACGATGTCGATGGCGATGCGGCCCTCTGCGTCGACGTGCTCCTCCCACGGGAGCGCGCGGATGAGACCGTAGAACTGCTCGGCATCCGCCGCTGGCCCCGACGCGAGCGAGAGCACGATGCGGCTCGCGGTCCGCGAATGCAGACAGGCTCGCAGGCCGTGCTCGAGCGAGCCCTCGAAACCGACCCCCGCGGGATGCGTGCGCGTCACTTCCACACCGAGCGTTCGCAGCTCTCCAGCAAGGAGCTCCGGGACATGACGCGGGCAGGCCGCGAAGAACTCGCAGCGCGGTGCCGCGGCCTCGGCGCTCACGGGTCCGGTCCGCGGGCAGGCAGGGGCATGCAGGCGCGTGCGTCGACGCGACGGAGCCAGCGGGTCACGATGCGGTAGGTGTCGACATCGAATCCCGGCTCGCCTCGAGCGCTGGTGAGCGACTGCAATTCCTCCTCGGAGGTTGCGCTGCCGACGTGTCGCCAGCGATCGATCACGTGCAGCACGCTGCCCGACGACCCGGCCGCGGGTTCGCGCAACGCAACCGCGCCGGGGAACGGCCATGAACGCAGTCGCACGGGAGCGAGCGCGAGCCGGAGCCGCGCATCGTGCAGCGCGCGAGGCTCGATGCCGAGACACGCACCGCGGCATCGGCCGTTCTGGCGCGCGAAGCACGAGCCATCTCCGGACTCCAGCCCGAGCAACTTCAGGCACAGATCCGCCGCGCGCGCGCGACCCTCGAGCGCGCGACGCGCCGCCGGCTCGGATCCGAACGGTCCGTACGCCTCATCCCCGTTATCCATCCCGGTCGCCTCGACCGATTCGATGGCGACCGTCACGCCGGCACCCGTGTCGCGCAGCCGGATCACGCATGCATCGCGGGTCACACGCAGGCGACGATGTTCGAGCGGCGCGAGTTCCCTGATCAGCCGCGACTCGAGCAGCAGCGCACCCAACTCGCCACCCGTCTCGAACCATTCGACGTCGCGCAGCTCGCGAATGATGCGTGTATCGCGATCCCCTGCCGAGAAATGCGCCAGCACGCGGCTACGCAGATTGCGTCCCATGCCAACGTAGATCGGCACGCCGCCGTCGCCGCGGAAGACGTAGACGCCGGGAGCCTCCGGCAGATCGTCGGCGAGGTCCGCGGGCAGCCCCGGTGGCAGGTGCGGCCCGCGAATCTGGAACGCGACCGCCTCGTCGAGCTGCGCCCGACCGGCACGCGTTTCGAAGATGTTGAGCAGCGTTGGCAGCACGCGCGCGTCACCCAGCGCGCGATGCCGAGCGTCGCAGATGATCCCGAGACGCGCGATCAGCGCATCGAGGCTGTGACCATGTTCCTCCGGAAAGAGCGCGCGCGACAATCGCACGGTGCAAAGCCGGGGCGCGCTGAAGCGCATGCCGATGCGGCGGAACTCGCTGCGCAGGAATCCGTAGTCGAACCCGGCGTTGTGCGCGACGAACAGACAGCCAGTCAGACGTCTGAGGATCGCTTCGCCAAGTTCCTCGAAGCGAGGCGCCTCCGCAACCATCCCGGTGTCGATACCCGTGATGGTCGTGATCCCGCGCGGGATGTGACAGCCGGGATTGACGAGACTGCTCCACTCCTCCACCACGACGCCGCCATCGAGGAGCACGATGCCCACCTCGATCACACGATGGGATGCTGCGGCCCCGCCGGTGGTTTCGAGGTCGACGCACGCCACCCGTCCGCGCAGTCCAGCCAGCCCCACGACGTCACGCAGGGCGGTGACCGTCCAGCGTCAGGATCGGCGCGTACAGGTCCGGCCGGCGGTCGCGGAACACACCCCAGGCGTGGCGCTGCGCGCGCACCTGGTCCAGGTCGATGGTTGCGGTGATGACCGCCTCGCTGCTCCGATCGGCCTCAGTCAGTTTCTCGCCGGTCGATCCGGCGATGAAGGACGAGCCGTAGAACGTCATCTCGTATTTCTGACCCCGCTCGACGCCGATCCGGTTCGACGCAATCAGCGGCATTACGTTGGCCGCCGCGTGACCCTGCATGCACCGCTGCCAGTGATCGCGCGAATCGATGCTCGCATCGTGCGGCTCGGAGCCGATCGCGGTCGGATAGAGCAGCACCTCCGCACCGAGTAGCGCCATGCAGCGCGCGCTCTCCGGGAACCACTGGTCCCAGCACACGCCGACACCGAGCGAGCCATAGCGGGTTGGCCAGACGCGAAAACCGGTATCACCGGGCGAGAAGTAGTACTTCTCGTGATAGCCCGGACCTTCGGGGATGTGCGACTTGCGATAGACGCCCAGCATCTCGCCATCGGCGTCGATCATCACCAGCGAGTTGTAGTACGCATTGTTCGAGCGCTCGAAGATTGATAGCGGCAGGACCACCGAAAACTCGCGGGCCAGGTCCCGGAAGCGGCTCACGACCGGGCTGTCGGCGATCGGCCGCGCCATCTCGAAGTGGCTGGCAAGGTGGTCCTTGCAGAAATACGGGGTCTCAAACAGCTCTTGTAAAAGAATGACTTGCGCGCCTTTCTTAACGGCCTGGCGCAACACTCGCTCGGCCGAGGCGATGTTGGTCGCCGCGTCCTCGGTGCAGGCGAACTGGGTGGCGGCAAAGGTGACGGCCATGACTCCCTCCGGGCACTGGTCGGCGACGAATCGGGCCCGCGAGTCTAACGCAGGCCTGACGGGCCGGCTGACGCCTGCGGGGGTCGACGCCACCGGTGGCGGCACTTGCCGAATTGCGCTCACAATGACCGCTCAGGTCAAAGGAGGACTGTCATGGCCGCTTCATTGCTCGATAGTCTGACCGGACTCATCACGCCCGACCTGGCTAGTAAGGCCGCATCGATGTTTGGCGAATCGGATTCCTCGGTCCGCAAGGGGATGACGGGTGCGCTGCCAGTCGTACTCAGCGGACTCGCAAGCCGCGCGGGCGATTCAGGCTTCGCGGGTTCGTTGTTCGATCTCGTCCGATCGCCCGCCAACGATGACAACGTTCTGAACGACCTCGGCGGCTTGCTCGGCGGCGGAACGTCTTCGCCGATGATGGGTCTTGGTGGGAAGCTGCTCAGCACGCTGTTCGGTGGAAACATCGGCAATGTGGCCAGCGCCCTGGCCGGCTACGCCGGTGTGAAGAGCTCGACCGGTGCGTCGCTGCTCAATCTCGCGGCGCCGCTGGTGCTGGCCGTGCTGGGAAGAAAGACTCGCAGCGAAGGACTGAACGCATCCTCGCTCGCGAGCCTGTTGCTGGGCCAGAAGGATTCCTTCGCCGCGGCATTGCCAGGACCGCTCGCAAACATTGGCACCCTGGGCACGCCGACCCGCGAACGCGAGGCGTACGCGGCGCCACCGCCAGTGGCCGAGCGCCGCTCGTCGATCTGGCGCTGGCTCGTGCCGCTGCTGATCGCGCTCGGGCTACTGTGGCTCCTGTCCTCGCTGTTCGGGCGCAAGGAGCGACCCGTGGAGGAGGCGACCCCGCCGGCGGCCATGGAACCCGCACCTCTACCGGCTCCGGAACCCGAGACTGTCGCTCCGGCGGCGGCCTCGCCGACCGCGACCGTGTATTTCGACGTCGATCAATCGGGACTTCCTGCAGGCAGCGATACGGCGCTCTCGTCGGTCATCGCGTATCTGAAGGCGAATCCGGCCTCGACGGCGGTGATCTCGGGATACCACGATCCGACCGGTGATCAGGCGGCCAACGAGGAGCTCGCCAAGAATCGTGCCGGCTCGGTGCGTGACGCGCTCGTCGCCGGAGGGATCGAGGAGGCTCGCATCACCATGGAAAAGCCCGTCGTGACCACGGGCGGCGGGTCGCTCGAGGATGCGCGACGGGTCGAAGTTACCGTGCGGTGACGATCTAAATTGAGGCGACTTACGCGGAGAGGTCGATCCAGGTCGTCTTGAGCTCGGTGTACTTGTCGAAGGCGTGCAGCGACTTGTCGCGGCCGATGCCCGACTGCTTGAA
>DATJKD010000053.1:0-8066 GCA_035491795.1 Steroidobacteraceae bacterium
GATCGGCAGCATCACACCGGCGCAGTGGGACGACCTCGTAGGCAGCAATCTGCGCGCGCCGCTCTTCCTTTCGCAGGCTGCCGCGCCGGCGCTGCGCGCCGCGCGCGGGCTGATCATAAACATGGCGGACATCCACGGCGCGCGCCCGCTGCGCGAGCACACGGTCTACAGCGCGGCCAAGGCCGGTCTCGCGATGCTCACCCGCTCGCTTGCGCGCGAGCTCGGACCCGAGATCCGCGTCAACGGCATCGCACCGGGCCCGGTGCTGTGGCCCGAGGACGGCCTTCCCGAATCGCTCAAGGCCGAGATCATCGGCAAGACGGCGCTCAAGCGGATGGGCACACCCGAGGACGTGGCGAGCGCGGCGTTGTATCTGGCCACCGACGCGCCCTACGTCACCGGCCACATCATCGTGGTCGACGGCGGACGCAGCCTCTGACGCAATCATCGCGCCGGGGCCCCGGGGAGCGCGTCGAGGTCGATCTCCTGCATCGGGTGCGCCTCGCGATCGAAACGCTCCCAGAGCTCGAGCATCGTGAGGCCGAGCGTCGGATGACGAAGCTGCGGGGCGAGCTCTGCCATCGGTCCGAGCATGTAGGCCCGCCGCACCAGGTCCGGTCGTGGCAGCGTAAGTCCGGGCTCGTGGCTCACCTGATCGCCGTACAACAGCACGTCGAGATCCATGCTGCGCGGCGCCCAGCGCTGGTGGTCGCGAGCGCGGCCGCAGACGGCCTCCGCCTTGTGCAGGCGCGCGAGCACCGCCTGCACTGGCTCGTCGGTCTCGAACGCGACGACCAGGTTGACGAAATCGTCGCCCTCGAAACCGACCGCGGCATTGCGCCAGGCGCGGGAGCGACGCAGCCCCGGGTAGTGCGCCCGCAGGATGCCAAGCGCGCGATGCAGGTGAATGACCGGCTCAACGTTGCTGCCGGCCGCGACGAAGACCTCAGGCAACTTGGCGCCCCGCGCAGCACGGCACGCTCACGGCGCGCCCCCGCCGTAGTCGCGCGAACTGCGTTCGATCAGGATGCCGACGTCGCGCGACCCGCGGATCGCGCCCTGCTTGTTGAGCCGCACCCGCACCCAGGGCACCGAGAACTCGGTGATCACGAGCTCGGCGATGCGTTCCGTCAGGGTCTCCACCAGCTGAAACTCGGAATCGCCGATGAACTGCAGCAGCCGCTTCGAGACAGACTTGTAATCGAGTGTGTCGTCTATCCGGTCGCTCCCGGCGGCGCGACGGATGTCGGCTCCCATCTCGAGATCCACGAGGACCTTCTGCTTGACCCTGCGTTCCCAGTCCCAGATGCCGATGATGCATTCGGTCGTGAGACCGCTCAGAAAGATGATGTCCATGGATACCGCGCTTTGCGCTATTGAGGTGGATCAGGCCGGGAGGTGTCCGCGGCCGGTGAAGTGAGCTGCGACATCGGCCAGCGTGCACGCGCGCGGATTTCGAGGCCGTCGTGTTCACCGGCGCCCAGACGCAGGCAGCCGAGCAAGGCGATCATCGCCGCGTTGTCCGTGCAGAACTCCGGCCGCGGGTACGCCACGCGCACCCCCAGGCTGGACCCAAGCGCGAGCAGGCGTGCGCGCAGGCGCCGGTTTGCGCCCACGCCGCCAGCGACGACCAGCGTCTGCGCGCCGGTCTGCTCGAGCGCCCGCTCGCACTTGATGGCGAGCGTTTCCGCGACTGCGTCCTCGAAGGCGAGCGCCGCATCTGCGCGGGTCTGATCGTCGAGCTCGCGATCGCGCAGCGCGACGATCACGGCGGTCTTGAGTCCGCTGAAGCTGAAATCGAGCCCGGGCCGCTCGGTCAGCGGCCGCGGGAAGCGGAACACGCCGGGGCGACCGAGCTCGGCCAGCGCGGCAAGCCGTGGTCCGCCGGGGTAGCCGAGCCCGAGCAGTTTGGCGGTCTTGTCGAAGGCTTCGCCCGCCGCATCGTCGAGCGTATTACCCAGGATGTCGTACCGGCCGAGGCCGTCCACCCGCGCGAGCAGCGTATGGCCGCCGGAGACCAGCAGCGCCACGAACGGGAACGCGGGCGGGTGGGGTTCGAGCAACGGGGCCAGCAGATGACCCTCCATATGATGGACGCCGAGACAGGGCAGCTTCCAGGCGTAGGCGAGACTCCGGGCCACCGCCGCCCCGACCAGGAGCGCGCCTACAAGTCCGGGACCGCTGGTGTACGCCACCCCCGACAGGACCACCGGCCCGCCCTGCTCGTCGATCAATTTCTTCAACAGTGGCAATAGCTTGCGGAGGTGATCGCGGGAGGCGAGCTCGGGGACCACCCCGCCGTACGGGGCATGGAGGTCGACCTGGCTGTAGATCTCGTGCGCAAGCAGGCCGCGGTCGGCGTCATAGATCGCAACCGCGGTCTCGTCACAGGACGTCTCGATCCCCAGAACTCGCAATTTTGCAATTCCTCACGGGCCTCACTAAAATTCGCGACCCGTTTTTTTCCGGCAGCGGGACCGGCCCAGGTGGCCGTCCGCCCCAGCAGTCCGACGAGGTTTAGATGCCCAGCGTCCGCGTGCGTGAGAACGAGTACTTCGATGCCGCCCTGCGCCGGTTCAAGCGCGCCTGCGAAAAGGCCGGCGTGCTGACGGAGCTGCGACGCCGCGAATTCTACGAGAAGCCCACGCAGGAGCGGAAACGCAAGAAGGCCGCCGCGGTCAAGCGGCACCAGAAGCGCAGCACCCGGGACTTGACGGCGGCTCCCCGCGCGCGCACCTACTGAGCCGCGGTTCGTGACGCTCAAGGAGCGCATCACGGAGGACATGAAGGCGGCCATGAGGGCATCCGAGAAGGAACGCCTCTCGACCATCCGTCTGGTGCAGGCTGCGATCAAGCAGCGCGAAGTCGACGAGCGGATCACGCTCGATGACACTCAGGTGCTCGTCGTCCTCGAGAAAATGGTCAAGCAGCGCAAGGAATCCATTGCGCAGTTCGAGCAGGGTGGCCGGAAGGACCTTGCAGACAAGGAGCGTCGGGAGATCGAGCTGCTGCAGGCATATCTGCCGGCGCAGTTGTCGGACAGCGAGCTCGATGTGCTGATCCGCGAGGCCGTCGCCGCGACCGGTGCCGCCTCGATCAAGGACATGGGCAAGGTGATGAGCGTCGTGAAGTCGAAGGCCGCAGGCCGCGCGGACATGGCGGTTGTCGGCGCACGCGTCAAGGCCGTGCTCGGCGGCTGATCACGGAGAGTGGCTCGGAGCCAGTTTCCCGGAAGCCACCTCCTGGGGTTCCCATGGCCGGCCGCATCCCGCAGCATTTCGTCGACGAGCTGGTCGCACGGACCGACATCATCGAGGTGATCGGCGGCCGCGTGCAGCTCAAGCGCGCGGGCCGCGAGTACAAGGCGTGCTGCCCGTTTCACGACGAGAAGACGCCGTCGTTCACGGTGAGCCCGGACAAGCAGTTCTATCACTGCTTTGGTTGCGGCGCGCACGGTACGGCGCTCGGCTTCGTCATGGAGTACGACCATCTCGGCTTCGTCGAGGCCGTGGAGGAGCTCGCTGCGCGCGCCGGTCTCGAGGTCCCGCGCGAAGGCGGCGATACCGCGCCGCGGCCGAACGAGGACCTGTACGTCGCGCTCGAGCGGGCGGCGCTCTTCTTTCGGCAGTCGCTCAGCGGCGAACCGCGCGCGCGCGAGTATCTCGCGGGTCGCGGGCTGACCAGCGACAGCCTGACGCGCTTCGGCATCGGATACGCGCCGCCGGGCTGGAGCGCGCTGCTCGACCGCTACGGGACGACCCCGGAAGAGCGGCAGACGCTCGCACGCGCGGGGCTCGTGATCGAGCGCACCGACGGCGGAACGGGTCGATACGATCGATTCCGCGACCGAGTGATGTTCCCGATCCGCGACGTCCGCGGCCGGACCATCGGTTTTGGCGGCCGTGTCCTCGACAAGGGTGAGCCCAAGTACCTGAACTCGCCCGAGACCGAGCTCTTTCACAAGGGCCGCGAGCTCTACGGTTTGTACGAGGCACGCCAGGCGACGCGCAATCTCGCGCGGCTGCTGGTGGTCGAGGGCTACATGGATGTCGTGCGTCTGCACCAGGCGGGGATCACCCACGCCGTAGCGACGCTCGGTACCGCGACGACCCCCGAGCACCTGCAGCGGATCTTCCGGCTGGTGGGTGAGGTCGTATTCTGCTTTGACGGCGACCGTGCCGGGCGCGCCGCCGCCTGGCGTGCGCTGGAGAACGCGGTCAGCGAGGTGAAGCAGGGCCGCCAGCTCCGCTTTCTCTTCCTGCCCGACGGTCATGATCCGGACACGCTGGTTGGCGAGGAAGGCGCACAGGCCTTCGAAGCGCGTATCGGCGCAGCCGTTCCGCTGGCGGATTACCTGATCGGCGAGCTCGCATCGCGCTGTGACGTGGCGAGCGTCGATGGCCGGGCCAGGCTGGTGGAGCTTGCCCGTCCGCTGATCCAGCGGATTCCGTCCGACGTCTATCGTGAACTCCTGACGGCGCAACTGGCGTCGGTGGTCGGCATGCCAGCCGCCCGACTGACCGAGCTCCTCGGCGCTACTCCTGGCACCGACGCTGCCCCCACATCGGACCGCAGCCGACGCATGACGTCGCAGCGACGGTCCGTCAGCACGGGTCTTGCCGGGCGTCGCAACCTGGTGAGACAGGCCGTGAGCCTTCTCGTGCACCACCCTTCAGCGGCGGCGGCGCCGGTCGATCTGGAAGCGTTATCCGCAGTGGACCGACCCGGCGTCCCCTTGCTCCTCGAGCTTCTGACCCAACTTCGGGAGGATCCGGCAGCAAACCAGGCGGTGCTGCTCGAGCGCTGGCGGGAACGGTCCGAGTACGGCTCCCTGTCCAAGCTGGCGATGACCGAGTGCCTGATGTCCGATCCGGCGGCCGCGGCCGCCGAGCTGGGCTCGGCGATCGCCCGCCTGGTGGCCGAGGAAACCCCGGGCCGACGGCTGGACGAGCTCCTGGCCCGGGCACGCGATACGGCGCTTTCGGACCCGGAAAAGCAGGAACTTCAGGAGCTTCTGCGCGCCAGGCGTCAAATCGGACAGCCAGCGAAGTAATCGCGGGTTCTGAACGGTCCAATGGTATACTTCCGCTCTTTTTTACCACCCCCTCCCCCGAGGCGCCCATCTTGAGCAAGACGGCACGCAAGCAGGTCAGGAAAACAGCCGCACGCAAGCCCGCCGCCACGCGGTCCGCAGCCGCGGCACGCAAGGCCCCGGTCAAGTCGGTGCATGCGCGGAATCCGCGCGGCGCGCTCGCGCGTGCCAAGGCGCCGCCGCGACACAAGCCTGCTGCGAGCAGCCGCCCGGCTGCCCGGCCTGTCGCCGGCAAGACCGCTGTCACGCGTCCTGCCGCCCCCGCGCGCGTTGCAGCCAAGCCAACCGCAGGGACCAAGCCCGGCGTCCCGCTCAAGGTCGCGGCGGCACCCGCCGCCGTCGACCCGAAGCTCAATTCGGTCGCGCCGGGTCGCAAGGCCGGCAAGTCTGCGAAGGCCGGCGCCGAGAAGCTCGAGATCCGTCTGCCGCCCACCACACCCGAGGATCGCCAGTCGCAATTGAAGCTGCTGATCGCACGCGGCAAGGAGCAGGGCTTCCTGACCTACGCCGAAGTCAACGATCACCTGCCGTCCGAGATCGTCGATCCGGAGCAGATCGAAGACATCGTGCAGATGATCAACGACATGGGCATCCCGGTGTACGAGAAGGCGCCGGATGCCGAGGCGCTGCTGCTGCGCGAACCGGTGGTGGCCGACGATGAAGCTGCCGAGGAAGCCGCCGCGGCGCTTGCGACCACGGTCGACGCGGAGTTTGGTCGCACGACCGACCCGGTCCGCATGTACATGCGCGAGATGGGAACCGTCGAGCTGCTCACGCGCGAGGGCGAGATCTCGATCGCGAAGCGCATCGAGGAAGGCCTCGACTCCGTGCGCCGGGCACTCTCGTACTACCCGCCTACCTACGACCACATCCTCCGTACTTACGAGCCGGTAAAGTCTGGCCAGGGACGCCTGATCGACATCATCGTCGGCTTCCACGACCCGAACGCGCCCGACGTGATCGCGGAGCCCATCAATCCAAAGCTCGCGGCCAAAGCGCCGGTGGACGAGGAGCTCGAGGAAAGCGACGAGGAAGCCGCCGAGGACGAGGAAGCGATCGAAACCGGTCCGGACCCGGAGGAAGCGGCGCGGCGGTTCGCGTCGCTGGCGAAGCTCCAGGTCCAGGCAGTCAAGTGGCTCGACGAGAAGGGCCCGCGTGAACCGAAGACCGCGCGGCTGCGCAAGCGGCTTGCCGACGAGTTCATGGAGCTGCGGCTGTCACCGCGCATGTTCGATGCGCTCATCGTTCAGCTGCGCGAGCACCTGAACGAGATCCGTGGCGTCGAGAAGGCAGTTATGCAGCTCTGTGTCCGCGATGCGGGCATGCCCCGCTCGGATTTCATCGAGACCTTTCCGCGCAACGAGACCAACCTGCGCTGGCTCGACAAGCACATCCGTGCCAAGCGCAAGCACTCCGGCCCGCTTGCGCGGCTGCGCGAGCAGGTCGAGAGGCAGCAGATGCGTCTCAAGGAAACCGAGGGTCGCTCGCACCTGTCGATCGCCGAGATCAAGGAGATCAACCGCGAGGTAGCGGTCGGCGAGGCGCAGGCGCGTCGCGCCAAGAAGGAGATGGTCGAGGCGAACCTTCGTCTCGTGATCTCGATCGCCAAGAAGTACACCAACCGCGGTCTGCAGTTCCTGGACCTGATCCAGGAGGGCAACATCGGCCTGATGAAGGCGGTCGACAAGTTCGAGTACCGCCGCGGCTACAAGTTCTCGACCTATGCGACATGGTGGATCCGGCAAGCCATCACGCGCTCGATCGCCGACCAGGCGCGCACCATCCGCATCCCCGTGCACATGATCGAGACCATCAACAAGCTCAACCGCATCTCGCGGCAGATGCTGCAGGAGATGGGCCGGGAGCCGACGCCGGACGAACTGGCGGTGCGCATGGAGATGCCCGAGGACAAGGTCCGCAAGGTGCTCAAGATCGCGAAAGAGCCGATCTCGATGGAGACGCCGATCGGCGACGACGAGGATTCGCATCTCGGAGACTTCATCGAGGACACCTCGGTCGAATCCCCGATCGACTCGGCGACGACCGAGTCGCTGCGCGAGACTACGCACTCGGTGCTCGCCGGACTCACGCCGCGCGAGGCGAAGGTGCTCAGGATGCGCTTTGGCATCGACATGAACACCGACCACACGCTCGAGGAAGTCGGCAAGCAGTTCGACGTCACACGTGAGCGGATCCGGCAGATCGAGGCCAAGGCGTTGCGGAAGCTGCGGCATCCGAGTCGCAGCGAGCAGCTGCGGAGTTTCCTCGAGGATTGACCTCTGCCATTGACGGCAGAGACCTGCTCCTCGCTCACGACGTCCGGCGCATTCGGAAGCGCGAGGGTGTAACTCCCACCTCGCGCCGGAAGAAACGCGTGAAGTACGCCGGATCGTCGAACCCAAGTCGGTCGGCAATCTGCGTCGCGGTGAGATCGCTGTAGAGCAGCAGGCGTCGCGCCTCCAGCGTAATGCGCTCTCGGATCAGGACGCTCGCGCTCGTACTGAGTGTCTGCCGGCAGAGCGCATTCAGGTGCCCCGGGCTGATTCGCAGGCTCGCGGCGTAATCGGCCACCCGGTGTCGTCGGGAGAACGAGCGCTGGATCTGATCAACGTACCGCTCCACGACATCGCCCCGCTGCGGGGTCGCGACCAGGCCGTGCTGAGCGACGTACCAGCGGTTGAGCAGGACCATGATCTCGTAGAGCCGGGCGCGCATTGCGTCTGCGGTGTCGTTCCGGAGCCCTGCAATCTCCCGCTTCATTGCGGCGAACCGCGCCAGGAACTGCCGCCGTTTGGACGGCTCGAGGACGAGCGCGGCGCTGGGCTTGCGCGGAGAAAAGAACGCGAAGCCGTCCAGGAAGCGCGGATCGCTGAAGAAATCCGCAGTGAGATCGCGTGAGAAAAACAGGCATGCGCCGTCGAGGGCATGCTCGAGTCGCCACTCCCTCAGCTGTCCCGGAAGAGTGAAGAGAACG
>DATJKD010000054.1:0-60129 GCA_035491795.1 Steroidobacteraceae bacterium
ATGCTCGCAGCGTGCGCATCCACGCCACCGGCACCCACTGCAAGCCTCCAGGCTGCACAGCAGGCCATTGCCACCGCGGAGCGGGCAGAGGCCGGCAACTACGCCGCAGGCGAGCTGGCCGAGGCGCGCGCGAAGCTCGCGTCCGCCGACACCGCCGTCAACGAAAAGGAAATGGTCATGGCTGAGCGGTTTGCCGACGAGTCGCGCGCAAACGCGGAGCTCGCCTCGGCGAAGACTTCTGCGGCAAAAGCCAAGGCCGTGAATGATGAAATGAAGCTGAGCACCGGGACTCTGATCGAAGAGATGGAGCGCAGCTCAGGAGCAACGCCATGACCGCCAAAACCCATAGAATGAACACGAATGCCCTGATCGCGGCGACCGTGTCGTCCATCCTTCTGGCGGCCTGCGCGGCTGCACCGCAGATACCGGCGGGTGCGGCACAGGCACGCAGCAAGCTAACGCAATTGCGGTCAGATCAGGAACTCGCAACCCGTGCGCCCGTGGCGATCCAGGAAGCCGACGCCGCCGTGCGCGCGGCCGAAACACCCCAGAAGGACGAAGCGCTGGGAGCTCATCGGGTTTACATCGCCGATCGAAAGGTCGACACGGCCTGGGCGCTTGCCGAATCCCGTCTCGCAGAAGATCAGCGTGCCGCGCTAGGCGCGGACCGCGAGGGTGCACGTCTCGACGCCCGCACGCGCGAAGCCGATGCGGCCAAGTTGGCGGCTGCAGCCTCGGCGGCGGAGTCCGCGGAACTGCAGCGGCAGATTGACGAGCTGCAGGCGAAGGAGACAGACCGCGGGTTGGTGCTTACGCTCGGCGACGTATTGTTCGAGAGCGGCAAGGCACAACTGAAGTCGGCCGCCGCCGGCAACCTGAATACGCTGGTGATGTTCCTCAACAACTACCCGAACCGCACGGTCCTGATCGAGGGCTACACGGACAGCGTGGGCAGCGACGACTACAACCAGGGGTTGTCCAGCCGGCGCGCGGAATCGGTGCAGGCGTACCTGGTTGGACAGGGCATCGACCGGGGGCGGCTCACCGCGTCCGGCCTGGGTGAGAGCGCCCCGGTGTCAGACAACGAGTCGGCCACAGGCCGGCAGCTGAACCGTCGCGTCGAGGTCATCATCAGCAATCCGGACCTTGCGTCGAGATAGTTTGTCGAGTGGCGGGCACCACACGGTACTTCATGCCACTTCAAGCCGCGCGGCTCACGCTGCGCGGCGTTTTTTTGGCACGACGAGGTCAACACAACATGCTGGTATACGTCTCGTTCCCGGCTGCGTAACACCGGCACGCGACGGCTTCCAGACCGCGTCCGTTGAGAATCGTGATGTTGCCGCGCGCGTAACGGATCAGCTTGCGCGTCTGCAGCGCGCTGGCGGCTCGAGTGACGCCTGCGCGACGCACCCCCAGCATGTAGGCGAGGAATTCATGGGTCATGCGGAAGTTATTGGAATGCGCCCGATCCCGCGTCAAGAGGAGCCAGCGCGCAAGCCGCGCCTCCACAACATGGAAGCGCGTGCAGGCGGCGGTCTGTGCCAGCTGGCTCAAGATCACATTGACGTAGATGTTCAGGCGATTTCGCAGGGGTGGGCTGTGTGTGAGCTCGCGGCAGAATGGCGCCGCTTCCATTCGCCAGGCCGTGCCCGCGCCCTGCACGAGGCCGTGCAGCGGCACGGTGCTGATGCCGAGGACCAACGAGATTCCCAGCATCCCTTCGTCGCCGACCAGGCCCACCTCGAGCCCCGCGTGTCCGTCGATCGGCGCGATCAGGGAAATGAAGCTCGCAACGGGGAAATAGACGTCGCGAACACGCTCGCCAGGCGAGCAGAGCACTGCGCCGAGGGGCAGCTCGACCTGCTCGCAGCGTGCAAGCAGGTGTTGACGGTCCCGAGGCGGCAGCGCCGCGATCAACTGGTTCTTCGAGAGGGCCGGCGACGGCTCTGGCACGGAGACTCTCCTGTTCGCCGGGCTGAACGTGCAATTCCAGTTGGACAGTATGACCGTCGCCCACGCGCTGATCTGTTCGGTGGGCCACTGATAGACCGCCCCTCACTGGCCGCCGGGATCTGGCATGTACGGTAGCGCACAGAGAATTCCAAGGTCCTGTGCCAAAGTTTCAGAGACCACCGTTGCGCGTGCCGCAAAAGGAATGTCGCGGACCATACTTCTTGTACTGGACGATGCCGCAGTTGCGGGCGCCGTTCAGAAGTTGCTCGTCAACTCGCGAGACGGGCCCTTCAACGTCGAGTGGGTTAGTCGATGCTGCGACGGCATAGAACGGCTGCTCGGTCGGCGGGGCGAAAGCATCGCAGCGACCGTGGTCGACCTCTCCCTGCCCGATAGCCAGGGAATCGAGACGTTCGACCTGCTCTTCCACGCCTCCCCGCACGTTCCCATCCTGGTGGTGAGCAGCCTGCGCGACGAGGACGTCGCCCGGCTGGCCGTCGAGCGCGGCGCGCAGGACTATCTGCTGAAGGAGCGCCTCGACGGATACACGTTGCCGAAGGCCGTGACCACCATGCTGGCGCGCTCGGCGCAGTCGGAGGCGCGGCTCCTGGAGGAGCAGCGAGCGCAAGTCACGCTCGCCTCGATCGGGGATGCCGTGGTCAGCACTGACGTCGCCGGAAACGTGACCTACCTCAACCCGGTTGCTGAACGCATGACCGGCTGGTACCGGCAGGAAGCCTGCGGCCGGCCACTGCAGGAGGTGCTGCGAATCATCGACGCTGACAGCCGCGAACCGGCTCTGAATCCCCTCGCATTGGCGATCCTGAAGGACAAGACCGTCGGTCTGAGCGGGAATTGTGTTCTGGTCCGCCGTGACGGATACGAGTCCGCCATTGAAGACACCGCCGCACCCATACACGACGCGCGCGGACAGGTGACCGGCGCCGTGATCGTCTTTCATGACGTGGGCGTGGCGCGCGCGATGTCACTCAGAATGTCGCACCTGGCCCAGCACGACTCTCTCACCGGGTTACCCAACCGCGTGTTGCTGAACGACCGGCTCAACCAGGCGATCGAGATGGCGCGGCGCCACAGTCAATCACTCGCCGTGTTGTACGTGGATGTGGACCGCTTCAAGCACATTAACGACTCCCTGGGTCATGCGGTCGGTGATCGTCTTCTGCAGTCGATCTCACGTCGCCTGGTGGCCTGCGTGCGCAGCTCGGACACCGTCAGCCGACCCGGCGGTGACGAATTCGTGGTGCTGCTTTCGGAAGTGGGTTGCGCGGAAGATGCCCTTTGCGCTGCAGACAAGATACGGGCGGCAATGGCCGCTCCGCATCGGATCGACCAGCTGGATCTCCACGTCACAGTGAGCCTGGGTGTCGGTCTGTATCCCGATGATGGTACGGACGCCGAGACGCTGTTGGAGAATGCAGACCGGGCCCTGCTGCGCGCCAAAGCGGATGGGCGCGGCGGCTCGCAGCTCTTCGAGCCGGAAATCGACGTCCACGCTGCCAGGGGAAAGAAGCCTGGCTACGGTGCAAGCAGCTCCGATAGTGCGGCTAACCCTACCGGCAGGCGGGACGCCGGCGCGTAGCGTCGCGCTGCATACCAGAGTCAAGCGCATGTGGCGCCAACCATAAGGACAACAATGCAAAACCCAGCGGAATCAAGCCACGATAGCCCCGGGCGGGCAAGCATACGCAACGGACTGCCCTCCGATGCGGCGCTTCTCGCCGACGCGCATAGCGTTTGGCTTGCGCGGATCGTCGGACGCGAACCCCAAAACGGCGCACGGCTTCCGCACCGCTGGCACGAGGAACAGCAACGGGCCGCAGATCGCGCTGCGGCGGGCCGGCACGTCAGCGAGCAACTCGTAATGGTCTCGCACGAATTGCGCAATTGCCTCGGCGCAATCCGAATCGCGGCCAGCCTCATCAAGCTAAAGCAGCACCAACCGGCCGCCGCGGAGAGCGCACGGCTGGTCATCGAGCGCCAGGCCGCGCAGATGGCGGCGCTGATCAACGATCTGCTCGACGTAGCTTTGCTCGAAGTATCACAGAGCGTTGGCGGTTGGCCCCCCCTGCGGTGCGAGCGAGTCGATCTACGGGTCGTGGCAAGGCACGCGCTGGAGACCGTCGCAGCGGAGATCGGCCGTCGCAATCAGCGGCTGACGATCACTCTGCCTGAAGCGCCGGTATGGCTGCAGGCCGACGCCGGCCGACTGGAGCAGATACTGGTGAACCTGCTCGGCAACGCGTCGAAGTACACCGACGATGCCGGGGACCTGCGATTCTCAGTGCAGCACGCCACCGGTGAGGCCACGGTGCGCGTGGCCGATTCCGGCGCTGGTATCGCCCCCGACTTGCTGCCGCATGTGTTCGACCCGTTCGTGCAGGCGCATTCGTTGTCCCGCGCCGAACCAGGGATCGGCATCGGGCTGACCGTGGTCCGCGATCTGACCGAGATGCACGGTGGCCACGTGACTGCGGCGAGCGCCGGCCTGGGACAGGGAAGCGAGTTCACGGTGCATCTGCCCCTCGCCCTGGGCTGAACACCGACTCGGGCTGCAGCTTTAGCGGCTGCAACGCATCCAGCCGGGCGCTCGATCTCCTCAGGCTGACCGCGGCGCGGCGCGCGACGGGTCGAGCAACAGCTCGACCTTGTCGCGGAAGCTGCGACTGAGCTTGATCTCCTGGCCCGAGGCGAGCTTGAGAAAGCATTCGCCGTTCGAGTGCGGGCGCAGTGAACGCACACGCGCCAGGTTGACGATGGTCGAGCGGTGGACACGCTGGAAGACGTCGGGGTCGAGCATCTCCTCCAGTTCCTTCATCGTCGCGCGCAGCACATGGGTCTGGCCCGTGGCGTGCAGGCACATGTAGTCACCCGCGGCGTCGATCCAGTCGATAGTCGCGACGTCGAGGCGCACGGTCTCGCGGCCGACGCGGATCGGGATCATCGCCGCGTAGCGGCGCGACGGCGAGCCTGCGATCGCTGCCAGCGTGTCCGCCTCGATCTCGCCCTTGCCCGTGAGGTCGGCGAGCAGCGCCATGAGCTGCTCGCGCTGCGCCAGCGCCTGGCGCTGGTGCCACTGACCCCGCACGCGCTCGAGAGCGCGTGCAAGCCGCTCCTCGTCGACCGGCTTCAGGAGGTAGTCGAGCGCGCGTGCCTCGAAGGCGTCGATGGCGAAGCGATCGAAGGCGGTCACGAACACGACCATCGGCATGCTTTCCTGCGGCACGCTTGCCAGCACGTCGAGGCCCGACAATCCGGGCATCTGGATATCGAGAAACATCAGATCGGGGGCGTGCTCGGATATCGCGGCGAGCGCCTGCCGGCCGTTCGCGCACTGCGCGACGATTTCGATGTCCTGTGCGTCCTGCAGCCGGATCTCGAGACCCCGGCGTGCGAGCTCCTCATCGTCCACGATGATCGTGCGAATACTCATGCTGCTCATCACCTCTACAACTGGGCTGCGCGCTCGTAGGGCAGCGTGATCTCGATGCGCAGACCCGGCTGGGCGTTGCGCATCGTCACGCAGTTGTGGTCGCTGTACAGCACCGCCAACCGCTCCCTGGTATTGCGCAATCCTACGCCACGCCCGTTGCCTGTCTCCACGCCCGGCGCGAGCCCCGGCCCGTCGTCCTGCACGGCGAGCCCCAGGGACTTGCCGCGGACGCAGCCCTCGATTCGCAGGCGCCCGCCCTCCTCACGTGGCGCGACCGCGTATTTCAGTGCGTTCTCGATGAGGGGCTGCAGGATCAGCGACGGAACCAGGCCCTGGTAGGCCGCGTCCTCGATGTCGAAGCTGAGCTTGAGCCGGTCGCCGAACCGCAGCTTCTCGATCCCGAGATACAGGTTGAGCGCGTCGATCTCCTGGCGCAGGGAGACGCGCTTCATCGGGTCCTTGTCCAGCGTATAGCGCAGGAAGTCGGACAGGCGCGTGACCGCCAGGTTGGCTATCTTGCTCTGGCCGTCGAGGATCAGGGTCGAGATCGCGTTGAGTGTGTTGAACAGGAAATGCGGATTGAGCTGGTAGCGCAGCATCTTGACCTGGGCTTCCTGCGCGAGTGCGGACGCCTTGAGGGCCGCCTCGCGCTGCTGCTGGAGCGCCTCGAAGTGCTTGATCCCGAAATAAAGTCCCGACCACAGCAACAAGAGGTACGTCGAGGGAAGCGCGTAGCCGAAAATTGCATACCAGGGCTCCTCGTGGAGCCAGGCCTCCATGTACCGGTCGAAGGCCAGGTTGATGAATACCCGCCAGACGAGCGCGGTAACCCAGGCCGCGAGCGGCACCAGGATCAGGATCGTCACCGGCTGCCGGGCCCACATCCAGCGGTATAGGTAGCGCAGGGGGATCGTCAGCAGAAAGCCCGAGATGCCCGCAATCAGCAGCACCTTGATGTACGAGCCAGGCTTGTCGTACAGCAGGGCTCCGACGTACTGCACGATGACGTAGGCGCTCCAGCCAACCGTCTGGAGCACCCAGAACAGCAGATTGCGGTTGCGTCTGAGGTCGTCGAGCGTCATGTATTCGTCTTGCGCGGGCGACGGACGCGTCCCGGGCAGCGAACCGGTCCGCCCTGCCCGGCGTCCGGTCACAGTCACCCCGCGAAGCTTAGCGGGTCATCCCCCCGGTCGAGAACACCTCGTCGCAATCACGCCACGCCTCGCCGCCGGTTCGGGGGCCGTACGCTTCTGTGACGGGGGTCGTGCAATATGTCCGCGGGCTCGGGTACCGTCGCGCTCCGGGTGACCGGTGAATCCTTGCCGGCGACCCACGCCGCCAACATAGCACCGATCGAACAAGACCCCTTGGAGACCTCGCATGGCCAATACGTATGACTCCCCCAACGACCGCGCCTCGATCCTGGGCCCCACGCTCCGCTTCAAGGGCGAGCTGGCTGCCGACGAGGACCTCGTGATCCACGGCCAGGTCGAGGGAAGCGTTGGCCCGGCCCCTCGGGTGACCATCGGTCCCGAAGCCATGGTCAAGGCCACGGTGACAGCCGACGTAATCGTCGTCGAGGGAAAGATCGAGGGCGACCTGAAGGCCCAGACGTCGGTCGCCGTGCGCCAGAAGGCGAACGTGCGAGGCAACATCGAGGCGCCGGCGATCAACATCGCCGAGGGCGCCTGCTTCAACGGCAGTATCAAGATGGATACCACCCGGGCGAGCCAGGTCGAGAAGCTGGCGCGCTCGCCGGGCGCCGTGCGCACCGGCACCGGTGACTGATCCGCGAGGAATCCCGACATGTGGAAGCGAGAGCGATCTGAGCGCAATGCGCTCGACGACATGATGGCTGAAACGACCAAACCCTATCCCCCCGCGTTCCCGCCTCCGGCCGCCGCGCCGGTCGCGAACGTGGTGACGCCGCCGCCGACCCCGCCAGCGGCTCCCGTGGCTCCGGCGGTGGACTCGCCTGCGCGCACTGCGGCCAGTGCCGCTCCGGGCTCGAAGGTCTCGGTACTGGGACCGTCGCTCAGGTTCAAGGGCGATCTCGTGGCCGACGAGGATCTCGTTGTGCAGGGACAGATCGAAGGATCGATCCTGCACACGCGGAGCCTGACGATCGGTGCGCAGGGCCGCATGCAGGGCGACATCAAGGCGCGCCGAATCACTGTCGAAGGGACGGTGGACGGCGATCTCTATGCGCTGGACAGCGTGGTGCTGCGCGCGGGCGCGATCGTTCGCGGCAACGTCTTCGCCAACAAGGTCTCGGTGGCCGAGGGTGCGAAGTTCAGCGGCCGGATCGACATGGACAATGCGCCGACCGTTCCCAGCGTGACCGGCCGGACCGCCGGCGGCAGCGACGCTGCTGGTGACAACCTGACCGACCAGCAGGTCGGCGAACTGCTCGCAAAGGCCTGAAACAGACGGCGGTCAGGCTTCTTTCCGACTCCGGAAAGAAGCCTGCCCATGCGATCGCTCAACCCATGAAGAAGACGTTGAGCTTGTTGCCGTCCAGGTCGCGGAAGTATCCGGCGTAGAACCCCTGCCCGCGCGGGCCGGGCGCGCCTTCGTCCTTCGCCCCTAGCGACATCGCCTTGCGGTGGAGGCGATCGACCACCTCGGTGCTGTCCGCGGCGAGCGCCACCATCGTGCCGTTGCCGGGCGTGGCTGCGCGACCATCGAAGGGGAGTATCACGCCCAGCGCCGGCAGGTCCGGCCGCACCGACCAGGCGACGAATTTCTCGGATTCCATGTAGCGCTTCGCGCCGACCTCTGCGAGCAGCGCGTCGTAGAACGTCGCGGCCCGCTTGAGATCGCTTGTGCCGAGAGTGATATAGCCGATCACGATGCTGCTTCCGACTGCGCCCACTGCGGCGGCAGGCGAGTATACGGCAGCGACGTGACGGCTCAGCGCGTTCCGCCCAGCACCCGCGCGGGCAACATGACGATGGCGCGCAGCAGCGCGAACAACCCGTTCACCGTGATTCCCAGCAGCCGAAACGGCAGCAGCAGCAGCCACACGAGCGGATAGAGCAGGAGTGCCGCTATGGCGAGCGGCCAGCAGAAGAGCAGCAGGAAGAGCCAGAGCAGTAATGCCACCATCGCGCGTTCCCGTTGGGATCAGTAGCCACAATGCTGCCAGACCCGTGTCGTGGCTACGCACCGTCGTCGCGCGCGCCGAACGGCCCGGCGCAGGGGGGGTCAGCGGATGTCCGTCACCACCACGAGCTGAAACGCGCGCTGCTGGATCCAGCGGAACCCCTCGTCGTCCTGCGCTCCCCAGGCAAACTCATCCGTGACGTTGGTGACGGACGCGCGCACGCTGACCGGAGCGTTACGCACGTCGAAGCTGTACCGCAGCCCGAGATCGAGCGTCGTCCAGGGTTCCGATTCGACGCTGTTGTCGGCCTTGGCCTCGGCTGCACCGTTGCTCGCGACCGAGACGCTGAGCCCGAATCCCCGCCAGCGCTCGGGCTCGTAGTCGACTTCGACGACACCGGAGTATTCAGCGATCGCGATCGCGAGGGATCCGACGCCCTCTGGAGCGTCGACCATCCGCGGACGCTGTGCCAGCAGCCCCGCCACCACGCTCAGCCCCTCGTGCGGATGCGAAACCATCGACACCTCGACGCCGTCGTTCCGCACCAGGCCCGAGAGACCGAACCGGCCGTCGGGATCGAGCGCGCGATTCGGGCGTTCGAGCCGGAACACCGATCCGACCAGGTCGGTGTCGGAGCCGAGTGGCCAGCGCAGACCCGCGTCCCATTGTTCGGTACGCGACGCAGGCAGAACCTCGCCCGCGTTCACGGCGAAGCTCGGGGCGATACCGCTGTCCTCGAAGCCGCGCGCGTAGGCGGTATACGCGCGCAGACCATTCTCGAGCGCAAACGAAACGGAGGCGGCACCCATCCATGGACGCTCATCGATGGCATGCGACTCACTTGTGAGACCCGAAGACACTTCGCGTCGATAGTCCGCTCGCTGCACGCCGAGCTGCAGCTCAAGCCGGTCCCGCCAGGCGAGCCGCATCATCGCGCCGGGAGTCAACTGGCGGACCGATTCGCGATCGTCCGGACCGTCGCCCAGGCCGGGCTCTGCGAGCGGCGGGACCGGCTCTCCCGCCAAGTAGGGTGCTTCCACGGGATCGGGCTCGCGCGGCGAGCGGACCCGCACATCGCGCCCCCGCAGGCTCAGCAGCAGGTTCGCTCGCCAGTCCGTCGCGACGTCGAAGTCGCGCGCAGCCTGCAGCTCACCCGACCACGAGCCGTAGTCCCGTCCCGGATACAGGATCGCGCCAAACACTCCGTCGCCCGCTTCCGTGACGGCGTCCAGGTACTGGAACACCTCGCGCTCGCTCACCCACTCGGAGCGGAATGCGCCCAGCTTGACGCTCCAGGCGCCGAGCGACATACGGTCGACGATCAGTCCGTAGTTGCGATCCTCGCCGGTGTCGCCGGCCCAGACCTGACCCAGGTACGGTCCGCGCTCTGCGCGCGGTGGCCGCCACGGGCCGGCCGTGTAGTAAGCGAGCGGGCTCTCGTAGTCCTCGTAACGGTCTTCGCTTGCGTAGGCGGTCACGCGCAGTCCCGAGTCGGCGATCCAGCTCGGACTCAGGAACCACACGTAGTAGCGACCATCGCCGCCGTGCTTCTCGTTCTCGTCGGGGTACACACTCAGGCCGGCCGCAAGCGCGTAGCCCTGCTCGCCACCGACGGTCCAGTCGAGGTCGATGAACGGCGAGCCAAAAGATGCCACGCCGCCGGCGATGCTCAGCAATGCATCGGCTCCTGGACGGCGCAGCGAGTAATCGGCGATGCCGGAAGGCGCCGGCAGCGGTGTTTCGAGTGCGGTCGCTCCCACGCGAACGGCCACATCGGCGAAGAGCCGGTCGGTGAACTCGCCCTGCCGGTCGATATAGAGACCATCGAGACGCAGGTTGCCCGCATTGACCGGGCTGAAACCGCGTACGTACTTGTCGGAGTAGAGCCCGATCGTCTCCCCCGCCACCGACAGACCGAAGGCGTCGTCGGCCTCCGACGCGGCCGTCGTATCGGCGCGTTGCGCCGACGCGGTGCCGGTCGCGAACATCAGCGCGGCGAGGAGTAGCGAGGTGCGCGGCAAGTCCAGCGGGCGATCAGGGGATCTGGATCTTCCCGCGTGGCGGTAGACCGCCCTGACCGATTGCAGCAGCGGCGCTGGCATCCGGTATCACAATCGACGACGCCTGCTGTCGGCGCATCTCCTGCAGTTCCTTCAGCGTCTCGTCGAAGGCCACCTTGGCGGCATCGGCAAACCGGTCGCAGGCTTCCTTGAGATTGTTCGCGGGGATCTCGAAGCTGAGCGGGAGCAGGCCACCCGGCGTCATGATCTGCGCCTGGCCTACGTAGCTCGGCTGACGCAGCGGATCGGGGGTGCCGTCGGACTTGACCGGCGTCATGACCCGGATCGTGCCGACTTTGCGGTCGGAGTAGACGTCCTCGCGGTACAGATCCTGGGCGTCCATCCGTGGTTCTGGGGCGTTGCTCGGGCCGGCCATCGTGGCTTGTCCTTGGGTCAGCAGTTTCGATCCGGGGGCGACACGGTACCGGAACGGGTTTAGCCGCGCCAGCCGATCCCCCGGGCTTGCCGTCATAATAGCGTCGCCATGCTGAGCCGGCGATTGCGATCCTCACATGTCGCCCGAGCGGCCGGCCGGACCATCATCGGCGGAACATTGGCCGTAACCCTCGCCTGCAGATATCTGGCCTCGCGGATGAAGACATGAACGACACTGGTCGAGGACCGATTCGCGCGCCACGCGGCACGTCCATCACGGCGCGCAGCTGGCTGACCGAAGCGCCGCTGCGCATGCTGATGAACAACCTCGATCCCGAGGTCGCCGAGCGGCCCGAGGAACTGGTCGTCTACGGCGGCATCGGCCGCGCTGCGCGCAACTGGGACTGTTACGACCGGATCGTCGCGGCGCTGCGCGCGCTCGGCGACGACGAGACGCTGCTGGTCCAGTCGGGCAAGCCGGTGGGCGTCTTCCGCACCCATGCGGATGCACCGCGCGTCCTCATCGCGAACTCGAACCTGGTCGGGCACTGGTCGACCTGGGAGCACTTCAACGAGCTCGACTGCAAGGGGCTGATGATGTACGGCCAGATGACGGCCGGCTCGTGGATCTACATCGGCAGCCAGGGCATCGTGCAGGGCACCTACGAAACCTTTGTCGAGATGGGCCGACAACATTACGGCGGCAGTCTCGCCGGCCGCTGGATCCTGACCGCGGGTCTGGGCGGGATGGGCGGCGCGCAGCCGCTCGCGGCGACCATGGCGGGCGCCTCGATGCTCGCAATCGAGTGCCGGGCGGAGCGCATCCAGAAGCGGCTCGATACGCGCTATCTCGATGTCAGCACGACCAGGCTCGACGAGGCGTTGTCGCTCATCGAGCGGTCGACGCGCGACCGGCAGCCGCTGTCGGTCGGGCTGCTCGGCAACGCCGCGGAGATCGTGCCCGAGCTCCTGCGCCGCGGGATCAGGCCGGACGCGGTCACCGATCAGACCTCGGCGCACGACCCGGTCAACGGGTATCTGCCGGAAGACTGGTCGGTCGCGCAGTGGGACCGCCTGCGCACGGAAAATCCGCGCGCGGTCGAGACGGCAGCGCGCGCCTCCATGGCCAGGCATGTCGCGGCGATGCTCGGCTTCCAGAAGCAGGGCATCCCGGTATTCGACTACGGCAACAACATCCGCCAGGTCGCCTACGACGAGGGCGTGAAAGACGCGTTCGCCTTCCCGGGTTTCGTGCCAGCCTACGTGCGACCGCTCTTCTGTCGCGGCGTCGGACCCTTCCGATGGGTGGCGCTCTCCGGCGACCCGCAGGACATCGACCGCACCGATGCACGGGTCAAGGAGCTGATCCCCGACGACCCGCATCTGCACCGCTGGATCAACCTCGCACGCGAGCGAATCCAGTACCAGGGGTTGCCGGCGCGCATCTGCTGGGTGGGTCTCGGCCAGCGCCAGCGGCTCGGGCTCGCGTTCAACGAGATGGTCGCGAGCGGCGAGCTCAAGGCGCCGATCGTAATCGGCCGAGATCATCTCGACTCCGGCTCGGTCGCGAGCCCCAACCGCGAGACCGAAGCGATGCGCGACGGCTCCGACGCGGTCGCCGACTGGCCGATGCTCAACGCGCTCCTGAACACCGCGAGCGGCGCGACCTGGGTATCGATCCACAACGGCGGCGGTGTGGGCATCGGCTATTCGCAGCACGCGGGTGTGGTGATCGTCTGCGACGGCACGCCCGCCGCCGCGCGCCGGATCGAGCGCGTGCTCTGGAACGATCCGGGAACCGGGGTCATGCGTCACGCGGACGCCGGCTACGAGATCGCGATCGACTGCGCGCGCGAGCAGGGTCTCAACCTGCCGTTCCTGGGCTGAGCGGGAGCGCGCTGCCACGGCATGCCAACGCTCTGGCGCAACGTTCACATCGCAAGCTGCGACGAGCAGCGACACATCTATTCACCGGGCGCCGTGCTCACCGAGGCGGGTCGCATCGCCTGGATCGGCGCTGAGGCGGACTTGCCGGCTGGGACGCGTCCAGAGCGGACCATCGAGCTCGCAGGCCGGTGGCTGACGCCCGGTCTGATCGACTGCCACACCCACCTAGTGTTTGGCGGGCAGCGCGCAGCCGAGTTCGCCCAGCGCACGTCGGGCAGGAGCTACTCCGAAATCGCGCGTGCTGGCGGCGGGATCCTGTCGACCGTTCGCGCCACGCGAGGCGCGAGCGAGTCGCAACTGATCGAAGCCGCTCGACCACGGCTCGCTTCGCTGCTCGCCGAGGGCGTGACCTGCATCGAGATCAAGTCCGGCTACGGGCTCACGCTCGATGCCGAGGCCCGCATGCTTCGCGTCGGAAAATGGCTCGGAGCGAATTTTCCGGCGACGGTGTCGACGAGCTTCCTGGGCGCACATGCGCTGCCGCCGGAGTTCGCGGGCCGAGCCGACGAGTACATCGAGGTCGTTGCTCGGAAGTGGCTGCCGGCGCTCGCGCGCGATGGCCTGGTCGATACGGTCGACGCGTGGTGCGAGGACATTGCCTTCACCGCGGCGCAGTGCGAGCGGGTGTTCGAAGCCGCGGCTGGTCTTGGTCTGCGCGTCCGGCTACACGCCGAGCAGCTCTCGAACGTCGGCGGCAGCCGGATGGCTGCGCGGCACCGGGCGCTTTCCTGCGATCACCTCGAGTACACCTCGGAGGAAGACGCCGCGGCGCTCGCCGGCGCCGGCACCGTTGCGGTGATGCTGCCGATCGCCTTTTACACGCTCGCAGAAACACGGCTACCCCCGATCGATGCATTCCGCCGGCTCGGCGTGCCGATGGCGGTGGCCTCCGATTGCAACCCCGGCTCCGCGCCCGGCGCCTCGCTCCTGCTCGCGATGAACATGGCACGGCGGCTTCTTGGCCTCAGCAGCGAGGAAGTGCTGCTTGGCGTAACGCGCCACGCCGCGCGTGCGGTGGCTATGGACCGCGAGCGGGGCGCACTCAGCCTGGGCCGCGCCGCCGATTTCGCCGTCTGGTCAATCGACGGGCCCGACGAGCTCGGCTACTGGGCGGGATTCAATCCCTGCAGCATGGTCGTGCGCGCCGGCGATATCGTGCTCGAGCGAGCGGTGTAGGCTCTCGTCGTCCACTCCGCGTTGTCGGGCGTCGCGACATCCTCAATACCTCGTCCGGCGCCATGGAGCTATTCACCCGAGACTCGCATGTTTTCGAGTAATTCCGCGGGCGAGCTCGTCATGCGGGAGGACCTCTGGGCGAAGATCAGTAGTCGAGCGCATGGTCCTACAGGCGCGCGCGGTGCCCGCGCCTAGACTGACCCCAGTCGAGGTGTCGACACTGACGCTTTCCTGCGCACGGATGCCGCATGCGTTATGTAGCCCTCGCGACGGACTTCGACGGCACCCTGGCCCACGACGGCTGCGTCGATCCCTCCACCATCGATGCGCTCAAGCGGCTCTCCGCTTCGGGTCGCAGGCTTGTGCTCGTAACCGGCCGCGAGCTCGACGATCTGCGCGGCGTGTTCGATGCAACGGGACTCTTCGACCTACTGGTGGTGGAGAACGGCGCGGTCCTCCACCGGCCGTCGACCGGCGAGACCCGCGTGCTCGGTGCGGCTCCTCCACGTAGTTTCGTCGCCGAGCTCGAACGGCGCGGAGTAACGCCGCTGTCGGTTGGCGCATCCATCGTCGCCACTTGGCACCCGAACGAGCAGGTCGTGCTCGAAGTGATCCGCGAACTCGGGCTCGAGCTGCAGGTGATTTTCAACAAGGGCGCCGTGATGGTGCTACCCGCGGGGATGAACAAGGCGTCGGGTATGGCCGCAGCGCTCGAGGATCTGGGCCTGTCTCCCCACAACCTCGCTGCCATCGGGGATGCCGAGAACGATCACGCGCTGCTCGCCATGGCCGAATGCTCGGCCGCGGTGGCGAACGCCGTGCCCATGCTCAAGGCCAAAGCCGATCTCGTCATGGCTGGAGACCACGGCGCGGGGGTAATGGAGCTCATCGAGCGGCTGATCGATGACGACTTGCGGGACGTGATGCTCCGCAGGGACGAGCGGCTGCTGCTGCTCGGCACCCGCGCGGATGGCAGCCGCGTGCAGGTCTCGGCCGCGGGTCTCAACATTCTCATCTCCGGTACGTCGGGGAGCGGCAAGTCCACCTTCGCGACCGGTCTTCTCGAGCGGCTCATGACGCAGCATTACCAGTGCTGCGTGATCGACCCCGAAGGGGACTACCAGGAGCTCGGCAATGCGATCCTGTTCGGCAGCCCGCAGAACCCGCCCGAGATTCCCGCGATCTTCACCGCGCTCGAGCGGCCGGCGACCAGCGTGATCGTCAATCTGCTCGGCGTGAAACTGGAAGACCGGCCGGCCTTCTTCGCGACGCTGCTGCTCCGACTCCACGAGAGCCGCGCCCGCAGCGGGCGGCCGCACTGGATACTCGTCGACGAGGCCCACCACCTGTTGCCGGCCGACTGGCACCCGGCCCCGCAGCTTATGACCGAGGGCATGACCTCGATGATGTTCGTCACGGTGCATCCGGAGCAGCTCGCACGCGCGCTGCTGCCGAGGCTGGACATCGTCGCAGCGGTGGGCGATGCACCGGGAAAGCGGATTGCTCAAGTGGCCGCGGTCTCGCAGGAGGCAGTGCCGTCGAACGAGCCGGTCGCTCTCGACAGCGGGGAGGCGCTGGTATGGCTCCGGCGCACTGGCGAGCCGCCGTTCCGCCTTCGAACCGAGCCCAGCACGGGCGAGCGGCGTCGCCATCTGCGCAAGTACGCCGAGGGGGAGCTCGGGGAGGACCGCAGCTTCTATTTCCGCGGTCCGGATGCGCAGCTCAACCTGCGCGCGCAGAACCTGGTGCTCTTCATGCAGCTCGGCGACGGTGTCGACGCGGCCACCTGGCGGCATCATCTCGCCCGGGGAGACTACTCGCGCTGGATCCGCGGCAGCATCAAGGACGACGAGCTCGCAGACGAGGTGCAGGCGATCGAAGCGGCCGCCGGGCGGCTTGATCCGGCGACGAGCCGCCGCGAGGTCCGCACCGCGATCGAGAAAAGATACACGCTTCCGGCGTCGGCAGTGGCATCGTCCGAATAGGAAGCGCAGCCGCACACCACCTGCACGGCCCATGTCAGGCGCGTACCATCGCGCGTTTCCGACTATCCGCGGCGGTCGATGACCGCCATTTTTCACCAGATCCGCGCCAGCATGATCAAGCACGGGGAAGTCATTCACTTGAGCGCGTCCGACCTCGTCGGGCACCTCCATTGCCGGCACCTCACGGACCTGGACGTCGAGGCGCTCCACGGCCGTATCCAGCGTCCTCATTTTCACGATCCGCTGCTCGACATCCTCATCGAACGCGGCGCGCTCCACGAGCGGAGCTACCTCGAGCATCTGGCCGGCCGGGGGTGCCAGGTCGTCGAGATCGAAGGCGCGGGAGTCACGCAGGCGCTTGCAGATCGCACCCTCCACGCGATGCGCAGCGGCGCGCAGGCCATTGCGCAGGCGGCGCTGCTGCACGATGGTTGGGGCGGTCGCGCCGACCTGCTGCTGCGGGTCCCGACACCCAGTGCGCTCGGCGACTGGAGCTATGAGGCGATCGATACTAAGCTCGCACGCGAGACCGGCGGCGGAACGATCCTTCAGCTCTCCCTCTACTCGTACCTCATCTCCGTCGCGCAGGGCCTGAATCCCGAGCGAATGCACGTCGTGATCCCGGGATCCGGCTTCGAGCCGGAGAGTTACCGGACGGCCGCGTTCGCGGCCTACTACCGTTACGCGAGGCGACGGCTCGAGCGCTCGCTCGCGGAACGCACCGGGATCGGCACGTATCCGGAACCCAACGAGCACTGCGAGATCTGTCGCTGGCGCGTGCCCTGCGATGCGAGGCGACGGCGCGACGATCATCTCTGCCTCGTGGCCGGGATCCGCACGGTGCAGATCGACGAGCTCAGGCGGCACGACGTCGATACCGCGGCGGCGCTCGCCCGCCTGTCGCTGCCCTTGCCCTGGAAACCCGCGCGTGGCGCGGCACAGTCCTACGAGCGCACCCGGGAGCAGGCGCGTATCCAGGTGGAGGCTCGAGCTGCGAACCGGCCGATCTACGAGACGCTGCCGCAGGCGGCCGGCCTCGGGTTGTCGCGGCTGCCCGCCCCTTCCGAGGGCGACGTATTCCTCGACCTCGAAGGCGATCCGTTCGTGGACGACGGCGGGCTCGAGTACCTGTTTGGACACGTCACACGCACGACCGAAGGAGACGCACGCTACGTCGAGGACTGGGCGCTCACCCGCGATGAGGAGAAGCGCACGTTCCAGCGCTTCGTTGCGCTGGTGATGGCGCGCTGGGCGCGCTACCCGGACATGCACGTCTATCACTACGCCCCCTACGAGCCAGCTGCGCTCAAGCGGCTGATGGGACGGCATGCGACCTGCGAGGAAGAGATCGACCGGATGCTTCGCGGCCAGCTCTTCGTCGACCTGTTCGCGATCGTGAAGCAAGGCATCCGGGCCAGCGTGGAGAGCTACACGATCAAGAACCTCGAGGCCTTCTACGACTACCGGCGGCCCGTGGCGCTGCCGGATGCGCGGCGAGCACTCGCCGCTATCCAGGGTTGCCTGGAGCTCGATGACCTCGCCGGCATCACCGACGACGTGAAGCGCATCATCGCCGGCTATAACCGTGACGACTGCATATCGGCGCTCAGGCTGCGCGACTGGCTCGAAGGCCTTCGGGCCCGCCTGATTGCGGATGGTGCAAGTCTGCCGAGGCCTGATCTCGGGTCGCCGGAACCCGCCGAGGAAATCAGCGAGCGGCAGCAGAGGGTCGCCGAGCTCGCAGCACGCCTCATCACGGAGGTGCCGGCGAACCTCGCGGACCGCAACCCCGAACAACAGGCCCGGTGGATCCTGGCGAACACGCTCGACTGGCATCGGCGGGAGCTCAAGTCGGCGTGGTGGGAATACTTCCGACTCGCGGCGTTGCCGGCGGAGGATCTGCTCGACGAACGCTGCGCCCTCTCCGGATTGATCTTCGCGGGTGTGGCCGGCGGGACGGCCAAAGCACCGGTGCACCGGTATCGCTTCCCGCCACAGGAAGTCGAACTTCGCGGCGGTGAGTCACTTCGCGCCGCCGGCGGCGCGAAGCTCGGCGAGGTGACGGCCATCTCGCTCGAGGATCGAACGGTCGACATCAAGAAGCGTCGAGACACCGCATCGGTGCATCCGGATGCCGTGTTCGCACACGACCTGGTCGGAACGGACGTCATGTCGGACGCGGTCTTCCGGATCGGCGAGTACGTGGCCGCCAACGGGATGACAGGCGCCGGCCGCTTCCGGGCCGCCCGGGACGTGCTGCTGCGGCGACCGCCGCGGCTCGGCGGCGACGAACCTCTCCATCGTCCCGGCGAGAGCGCGGTCGCCTCGGCGGTCCGGATCGCGCCGCGGCTCGCGGGCGGCGTGCTGGCGATCCAGGGACCGCCCGGCGCCGGAAAGACCTACACCGCCGCGCGGATGATCTGCGCACTCGTGCAGGCCGGCAGGCGTGTCGGGATCACCGCCAACAGCCACAAGGTCATCCGCAACCTGCTCGACGCCGTGGTCGAGGCAGCCGACGAGCGGCGCATCGACGTTCGGTGCATTCAGAAGGTGACAGACCCGCAGGACGATGCTCATCGCATCCGGTTCGCCACGAAGAACGAGGAAGTATTCGCAGCCGTCGGAACGTCCTGTCAGCTCGCCGCGGGAACCGCGTGGCTGTGGTCGCGCGAGGACGCCTTCGAGGCAGTCGACGTCCTGTTCGTCGACGAAGCGGCGCAGATGTCGCTTGCGAACGTGCTGGCCGTGTCGCAAGCCTGCACGACGCTCGTGCTGCTCGGTGATCCGCAGCAGCTCGAGCAGCCGATGCAGGGCAGCCATCCCGATGGAACGGGCGTCTCGGCGCTGGATCACATCCTCGCGGGCAAGGCGACCATCGACGATACCGAGGGCCTGTTCCTCGAGGAGACCTGGCGTCTGCATCCCGACATCTGCGCGTTCACGTCCGAGCTCTTCTACGAGGGACGCCTGCGGTCGCATGCCGGGCTCGAACGTCAATCCTTGAAATCCACGAGCCGCTGCGCCGGCACCGGTCTTCGGTACCTGCCCGTTGCGCACCAGGGGAACCAGAGTTCTTCGCCCGAAGAGGCAGATCGGATCCGCGATCTGGTCAACGAGATCCTGGACGCACGCAGCACCTGGGTCGATCGTCACGGTCAGGAACAGCGCATCACGCTTGAGGACATACTGATCATCGCGCCGTACAACGCCCAGGTATTCGAACTGCAGGAGCGCCTGGCGGGCGCGCGCATCGGCACGGTCGACAAGTTCCAGGGGCAGGAGGCGCCTGTCGTGATCTATTCGCTGGCAACGTCCTCGCATTCCGACGCGCCGCGAGGAATGGAATTCCTGTACAGCCTGAATCGCCTGAACGTCGCGACATCCCGGGCAAGGTGCATCTGCATACTGGTCGCCTCACCCGCGCTCTTCGAGCCCGTCTGCCGAACGCCGCACCAGATGCAAATGGCGAACGCGTTCTGCCGCTATCTTGAACTCGCCACGGCCTGCTGAAGCACACTGCACCACTTACCAAAGTCAGTGGTGTCAGCTGACTGATCGCGCTGCCGCGCACGACATTACTCGCCGATACTTCCGCACCGTCCCTGACAGCAGTTCCAAGAGTATTTCGCGCCATGCGCGCTCATGCCACAGCAGAACCTTCGGAAACCTTTGCCCGCGGTGTGGCCCGCGATCCTTACCCGATGTATGAAGTGCTCCGCGACGCGGGGCCGGTCGTGTGGAGCGACGACGTGCTCGGCGGCGCGTGGCTGCTGACGCGCTACGCGGACATCGTCACCGCCCTGCAGGACCCGCGGCTCTCGGCAGCACGGGCCGATGCGTTCGCGCAGCAGTTCGACGGGGCTCGACAGCGGCAGCTCACGCCATTCACCGAGGCATTCGGTCGCTGGCTGCTATTCATGGACGCACCGCATCACTCGCGGCTGCGCAAGGCATTGAATTACGGCTTCAAGCCGGCTGTGCTCGAGGCCCTGCGGCCGAGAATCGAGCGCTTGGTCGACGAGCTGCTGCTGCCCCTTCTGTCGCCCGACATGAACCCGGACTCAGGCAACCCGCCGCGCGAGTTCGACTTCATCCGAGAGTTTGCGCATCCGCTGCCCGCGCGCGTGATCGCGGAGATGCTCGGCGTACCCGAGAGCGAGCAGCCTCGATTCATACGTTGGTCGGACGACATCGTGGCGTTCATGGGGAGCCTGTCCGCGGGGTTCGAGACCGCGCTCCGCGCGCAGGACGCGCTGCTCGACATGACGGCCTATTTTGGAGAGCTGCTTGCCCGAAGGGCGGGCGAACAGGATGAACTCCAGGACCTGACCGGTCTGCTCCTCGCGGCACAGCGGCGCGGCGAGTTCGCGGCGGACGAGGAGTTGCTGGCGCAGTGCTCGATGTTCTTCGCCGCCGGACACGAAACGACGCGCAACCTGTTCGGCAACGGCCTGCATGCGCTGCTCCGCCATCCCGATCAGGCGGCGCTGCTGCGCGTCGATCCTGGACTCATGCCCCGGGCGCTACGGGAGCTGCTGCGTTACGACAGCCCGGTGCAGTTCACAGGTCGCCGCGCGAGTGAGGACCTTAGGCTGCACGGCTGCACGATCCGGCGCGGCCAGCACGTCCTGCTCCTGATCGGGTCGGGCAACCGCGACCCGGATCGATTTGCCGATCCCGATCGGCTCGACCTCACCCGCGACCAGGGGCCGCCGCTTTCCTTTGGCTACGGACCTCATGTCTGCATCGGTGCAACGCTGAGCTACCTGGAAGCGGGCATCGCTTTCGCGCGGCTCGTCGCAAATCTGCCCGGCGTCCGTTGCCTCGACGCCGATCCGCACTGGGTCGACAACCCCGCCTTCCGTGGTCTGCATAGCCTCCGGCTGACGCGGGTGGCGTCAGCCGGTGTGACGCCGGAAGGCCTGGGCGAATCGAAAACCCGGGCCGGCGCCATGGACGGCACCGGTTCGTGGTCGACTGCTGGCTAGACCATCTTTGAGCAACGCTGGCGGCGGTGTGCGCATCCACGGGCCGGGTCTACCATGCGCGCATGCTTCAGGAAGCCGCCGGCCCGCACCAGGCCTGCATCGCGCGCCAGGGTCAACCATGAACGAACAAGTAGTCGTCAGCGCCCCGACCCGCGTGCTTCTCGTCGATGATCACGCGATCGTGCGCGAAGGGTTGCGCGCGCTGCTCGACCAGACCGATTCGTTGCAGATCGTGGGCGAGGCGGCCGACTGCACCGCCGCGCTCGAGCTCGTGCGCCAGCTGCGACCGGACATCGTGTTGATGGATTTCAAGATGCCGGGTCTGCCCGCCGCGGACGCGATCCGTACGATCCGCGCACAGTATCCGGCGACGCAGGTGCTGGTACTGACAAGCTACGCGGAAGACGCGCAGGTCGAGCAGGTTCTGCGTGCCGGTGCGCTCGGCTATGTCATCAAGAGCATCGTGGCCGCCGACCTCGTCCGCGCGATCGCGACCGTCGCGCGCGGCGAGGCGTGGCTGCATGCAGAGGCGCAGCGTTCGCTTGTCAACCGCATGCGCCGACCAGCGGATCCGAGCCCGCTTGCGCTCCTGACCGAGCGCGAGCTCTCGATACTCCGCCTGCTCGCGAAGGGTAAGAGCAATCGGGAGATCGGCCGCGTGCTGCACCTCACCGAAGGAACGGTGAAGGGCTATGTGAGCAAGGTGCTCGCAAAGCTCAAGCTCACGGACCGCACGCAGGCCGCCCTGCTCGCGGTGCGGCTCGGCGTCGACAGGGAGGACGGATGAATTCGCAGCTCGCATTCGCGTTCGACCGGTTCGTGCTCGACCCCGTCGCCGGGAGGCTGTACGGTCGGTCTGGCGCGTTGCCGCTGACACCAAAGGCATCCGCGCTGCTGGAATACCTCGCGTCGAACGCGGGTCGGCTGCTGACCAAGCGCGAGTTGCTCGACGCGCTCTGGCCCCGGGCGTACGTGACGGACGGCGTCCTCAAGGTGTGCATCCGCGAGATCCGGCGCGCGCTCGACGACGATGCGCGTACTCCACGCATCATCGAGACGGCGCACCGACGCGGGTATCGCTTCATCGCGCTGGTCGAAACAGTGGTGCCCATGGACCGCTCGCGACCGGTCGATCCGATCTGGATCTGCGGCGCTGCGCACCAGGCGGGTGTCAGCGTCGCTCACTGATCGCTAACCATTCCCTAACCCTTTGCTCATGAATCGCCGGATCGCGGCTCGTACAGTCCGCGCCCGGCAGAGGCACATGTCGTGCCCACTGAGCTCAAGGAGATCCCGATGAAGTATTCCCTCTATGTGGCGGTTGCGGCCGTGCTCACTACGTCACTGGTGACCTGGCGGCCGATCGAAGCGGCGACCGCGCCGGTCGCCAGGGCGCGCAGCTACGAGCCGCCGATTGTTTTCCAGGCGGCAGGACCCACCGCTGCGTCGATCCAGGCGGCGGTCGACGCGTTCCGATCCGAGCTGGGCGAGGTCAACAACGGTAACGCCTCAGGTCCACTTGCGAGCGGTCGTCGCGAGATCAACTGGGACGGCGGCGGGTCGACGGCGACCGCGATCGCGACAACGCCCTTCGCGGGGTTCCTGAATACCCGCGGCGCACTATTCGCGACGCCGGGCAGCGGCTTTGTCCAGGCGCCTTCGTCGGGTCTCGCCGAGACTTTCTCGAACCCGGACTACGCGACGATCTTCGCGCCGTTCAGCCCGGTGCGTCTCTTCAGCCCGATCGGCAGCAACGTCACGCACGTCGAGTTCTTCCTGCCGGGCAGCGCCGGCGGCCTGCTGGCGACCACGCGCGGATTCGGCGCGGTCGTGAGCGACGTCGACCTGCCGGACGGCAGCGGCCCGGGCGGCAAACAGGGCAACCGCAAGGCGAGCACGTTGGTGGAGTACTTCGCTCTCGATGGCGGGCTGCTCTACAGCAGCTTCGTCTCGGCGTCGCCCGGCGACGCAGGCTTTGCGTTCCTTGGTATCGCGTTCGACGATCCGCGCATCGCCCGCGTGCGGATCAGCACCGGGGATTCGGTGCCCGGCGCCGACGATGAGCGGCCGCACGACGTGGTCGTCATGGACGATTTCATCTTCGGCGAGCCGCAGCTCGTGCAATGAGGCGGTCGAGCCGGCCGGGGGCGTAACATCCTGCTACGCCCTCAGCCGGCCTGGCTCATGTCCACCGCCATCGACCGTCCCCCTGTTCACGTCAATCCCGACGTCCGAACACAGCTCGAGCTGCTGTCGCAGATGGTCGAGGAGATCTCCGGCGAGCTCGCGCTCGAGCCGCTCCTCGCGCGGCTGGTGGAACGTGCCTGCAAGCTGATTGGCGCGGACGACGGCGCGATCGGGTTGTACGTGCCGGAGCGCGACATCATCCGCACCGCGGCGAGCCATGCCATACCCGGGGCGCAACTTCACGCCGAGCTGCCCCGCGGTCACGGCTTGACCGGCCGCGTCCTGGAGCTCGGCAAGCCGGTCCGCTGTCGCTACGGCGACCTGCCCCACCCCAGCAGGACCGCCGCGAGGGAAATGAACATGATCGGCATGCCGATCATGAGCCGCGGCGAGCTGATCGGCGTGTTTGGTATCGGCGCGTGGCCACCCAAGCAGCTCGGAGACGCCGAGCAGGCGCTTCTCGAGCACTTTGCCCGTCACGCCGCCGTCGCGATCGTCAACGCACGCCGCTACGCCGACGAGCAACGCCGGGCGGCGCGCTTCGCCATGATCGCGCGGGTCGCCGGCCTCATCGCGAGCGAGACCGAGCTCGACCAGTTGCTGCAGCGGGCCGCGGACTCGATCCACGAGCTGCTCGGCTTCGCGAGCGTCGACATACCGCTGCTTGAGCCGCCTGACATGCAGACCCTCGTGATCAGGGTTCGAGGCGGCGAGTACAAGAAGCGCATCCACCACGTCGACCGGCTGCCGATCAGCAGCGGCATCATGGGTGCCGCGGCTCGCACTCGGCGCACCCAGCTTGTCAACGATGTGGCCGCCGATCCGCGCTATGTGACGCCGCCCGGGGTACCGCGCGCTGGTGCGGAACTGGCCGTTCCCATGACCTACGACGACGAGGTGCTTGGCGTCATCAACGTCGAGGGTGACGAGCGTTTCGACGAGCTCGACCTCATGAGCCTGGGGGTAGTCGCCGAGCATCTGGCCGTGGCGATCCACAACGCACGGCTCAAAGAGCAGTCGCAGCGGCTCGCCGTGCTCGAGGAGCGCCAGCGACTGGCGCGCGAGCTACACGACAATGTGACGCAGATACTGTCATCCATCAGCCTGATGGCGCAGTCCCTGAGCGCGGCCTGGGGAAAGGATCCGCGCGACGGCGAGCGCCGCGCCGCGCGTCTGGGTCAGCTCGCACAGATGGCGTTCGACGAAATGCGCGCGCTGCTCGAGGAGCTGACGCCCGGCGAAGCTCCAGCCAGCGTCGACCGCAGCGCCGGACCCCTGCAGGTGCTCGCCGGGGCGCTTCTGGAGCAGCACGGCCTGGCGACGGCCGTGACGCGGCTGCTGCCGGTCATGGTGCCGGGCAGGCTGGCACTACATCTGGATTTCGATGGCTACGTGCCGCAGGCAAAGGCACGGGAACGGGCCCTGTTGCGCGTCTGTCAGGAGGCCGTATCGAACGTGATCCGCCATGCCGAGGCCGGACGCGTCAAGGTCTCCGCGCGGGTCGATGCGGAGCAGGTGTACCTCCGTGTATCCGACGACGGCCGTGGCGTCGCCGAGGACGCGCCGCGCGGACTTGGACTCGCAAGCATGGAGCGTCGGGTCGTCGAGCTCGGGGGCACGCTGCGTATGCGGCCGCGCCGGCCGCACGGCACCGTCCTGCTGGCCTCGATCCCGAGGCATGACGGAGTGCAGTAATCAGTCGGTCACATCCGGCTCAATGAAGCACCAGCCGATCTCGGGATAGCGCTCCTTGATCTGACGCTCGAGGCGATTGATGCAGTCAACCGCTTTATCGATCGACAGGCCGGGCTTCATGCGGATCTTGGCCGCCAGCATGACCTGCGGTCCGAACTGGATCGTGAGCGCGTTGAACAGCTCCTCGATGGAGTCATCCTCGGCGATCATCTGCTCGAGCCTGCGCTCGAGCTCCGGTTCGGCCGAGCGTCCGACGAGGAGTCCCTTGACGCGGAGCGAGATGAAAAGCGCGACGACGATCAGCACGACCCCGATCGCGATCGACCCTGCAGCGTCCCAGCGCGTATCGCCGGTCCAGTCGGCGGCTGCCACGAACACGAAGGCGAGCGCCAGCCCGATCTCGGCGGCAATGTCTTCGCCGAGCACGACGACGAGCTCGGCGTTGCGCGTGTGCTTGAGCCAGTCGAAAAACGGTCGTCCGCGCCTGATCTTGTGGATCTCCTTCAGGCACCCGAGCAGGCTCAGCGTCTCGAGCACGATCGCGATTCCGAGCACGGTGAGCGCCACCCATGCCTGGTTGAGCGGCTCGGGCTCGTGCAGCTTGTGCCAGCCTTCGTAGATCGAGAATAGGCCACCCATGCTGAAGAGCAGTAAGGCCACAACAAAGCTCCAGAAGTAGGTCGCCTTGCCGAATCCGAGCGGATGCTCGTCGGTCGGCGGCTTCGCCGACTGCTTGAGGCCGATGAAAAGCAGGACCTGGTTGGTCGCGTCCGCGGTCGAGTGGATGGCTTCGGCGAGCATGCTGCCCGAGTTCGTGTAGACCGCCGCGAACCCCTTGGTGATCGCGATCCCCAGGTTGGCGAAGAAGGCGTAGGCGATCGCCTTCGCGGAGGAGCCGTGGTTGCCGCTCATGCGAATCCGTAGCCGGATCGGGATGGGTCTCGGACAATACCGGGCCGCAAGACCGTTGCGCAACGCGCCTGGGACCGCTAGCGTGAGCGCATGAGGACCACGTCGTACCGTGGCGTGCTGGTCGTTTCCTGCGCGCTGCTCACGCTTGCGGGCTGCGGCCGCAAGGCGCCCGCTCCTGACGCGGCACCCCCGGTCGCTGCAACCGCCGGCGCCGCCGAGTCTCATCTTCCCAAGGACATCGACTGGTTCGACGGCGACGTAGACGCCGCCTTCGCCGCGGCGAAGGCGGCCGATAAGCCACTGTTCCTGTATTGGGGCGCCGAGTGGTGTCCGCCTTGCTCGCAGATCAAGGCGACGATCTTCAACCAGCGGGAGTTCCAGGAGCGCTCGCGCCTGTTCGTGCCCGTCTATCTCGATGGCGACACGCCCAGCGCGCAGAAGCACGGCGAGACCTTCGCCGTAAACGGTTACCCGACGATGATCCTGTTCCGCTCGGACGGGAAGGAAATCACGCGACTGCCCGGCGGGGTCGACGTGACCCGGTACGCCACCATCCTCGACGTGGCGCTCGCCGATGCGCGACCGGTGACCGAGCTGCTGGCGGCTCAGCGCAAGGGCGATGTCCTGTCGCACAACGACTGGCGCCTGCTGGCCTATCATTCCTGGCTCACCGACGCCGGGCACACGCTGCCGGAAGCGGAGCGTATCGCTACCTTCCGGCAGCTGAGCGCGCGTTGCCCGGTAGAACTCGAGGCCGACTGCACACGGCTGTTCTTCGAGTATCTGTACTCGGCCGCCGCCGTGGCCGGCGAAGGCGGCGAGCCGTTCTCGGGCCTCGAGCGCGCCGAAGCACGCGAGAGGCTGCTGGGGCGGCTTGGCAAGCCCTCGGTGGTGCAGGCCAACGTGCAGAATCTGTCCTATGGCGCCACCCACGCCATCGGCTTGCTGTCGGACCAGGGTTCCCCGGAACGCGGCGACCTGACAGCGGCCTGGACGAAGGCGCTCGACATGTTGGCCAGTGGTGAAGCCGGTACGGCGCTTTCGGCACCCGAACGCCTCAACCTGATTCGCGCTCGCGTGGAGCTCGCGCGCCTCGACTCGCCCGCCGGTCCGCTGCCGCCGGAGCTGATTGCGCAGGCACGCGCCGAGGTTGCGAAGGTGGATGCGGAGGTGAAGGACGGCTACGCACGCCAGGCGGCCATCAATGCTGCGGCAAACCTGTACTGGGAGGCCGGCCTCGACGAGGACGCGAACCGGTTGCTGACCACGGAGCTCACGCAAACGGCATCGCCTTATTACTTCATGCTGTCGTTGGCGGATATCGCGCAGAAGGCCGGCCGCGAGGAGGAAGCCGTGGAGTGGCTCGCGCGTGCCTACGCCGACGCCAAGGGTCCGGCCACGCGCTTCCAATGGGGAACGAACTACCTGCTCGGCCTGCTCGAGATGACGCCCGAGGACACGCAGCGCATCGAGCGCGCCGGGCTCGACCTGATCGGTGAGCTCGACGACAGCCCCGACGCCTTCTACCAGCGGACCCGTATGCGCCTCGAGCAGCTCAACACGAAGCTGCTCGACTGGGGCCAGGGCGCGGATCGCGCGCAGGTGATCGAGAAGCTGCGCGCGCGCACCGCCGAGATCTGTCGCGGCCTGCCGGAAAACGACGCGGGCCGCCGCAACTGCGAGAGCTTCCTCAAGCCGTCCGCGCCGCCTGCCACTGCGACCGCGTGATCGAATACTTGACCGCGGCACATTCTGCGGCGCTGCGCGCCCCGATCATGTCCTGCGGATATACGAAGTCCGTTTCGTAGCGCAGCCCGCACTTCCCCATCACCGCCCGCGAGGCGGCGTTGCCTGCGAGCGCACGTGCCGAGATCTTGTCGGCGCCGACCTGCCGGAACCCGTGCTCGACCAGCGCTGCGGCGCCCTCGGTCGCGAAGCCGCGCCCCCAGCTCGCGCGTCGCAGCCGGTAGCCGAGCTCCTGCTCGCCGGCATCGATGCGGTCCGGTCGAAGATGAAACCAGCCGTGAAATTCGCTGGTGGCGCGCTCCTCGGCGGCCCAGTAGCCGAGCAGCGGCGTCTCGCGGTAGATCGCGAACCAGCGTGGCAGGAAGACGTCGACGTACCGGTCGCGCGGCGTCGGTGCGCCGAAGGTGACGTAGCGCATCACCTCCGGGTCGGAATCGAGCTCGACGAGCCGGTCGACGTCGTTCGACGTGAATTGCCGCAGCCGCAGCCGCGCCGTCTCTAGCAGGACCATCCCCTCCTCCCGTACCCTCGCCTCATGGGCGAGACCATCTACGACTTCCGCAGCGACAACGTCGACGGCGCCGCGCCCGAGCTGCTCGACGCCCTGGTCGCGGCTAATGCCGGCACCGCGAGCCCCTACGGCGACGACGACTGGACGCGGCGCATGGTCGAGCGCGTGGGTGCGGTATTCGAACGCCCGGTCAGTGCGTTCCCCCTCGCCTGCGGCACGGGCTCGAATTCTATCGCTCTCGCGGCGCTCGCCAACCCGTTCGGGGCCGTCTATTGCCACGAGACGGCGCACATCAACGTCCACGAGTGCGGCGCGCCCGAGCTCTTCACCGGCGCCAAGCTGGTCGCCCTGCCGGGCCGCGACTACAAGCTGTCCGCCGCGGAGCTCGACGAGAGACTTGCGCTCGCCGGCCGCGGCAACCGCAACCGGGTCCAGCCATTTGCGCTCAACATCACTCAGCCCACCGACTTCGGCACTCTGTATCGGCCCGCCCAGATCTCAGCTCTGGCCGAAGTCGCGCACCGCCACGGCCTCAAGGTGCACATGGACGGCGCGCGCTTCGCGAACGCCGTCGCAGCGCTCGGCTGCAGCCCCGCCGAGATCACCTGGCGCGCGGGCGTCGACCTTCTGTCGCTCGGCGCGACCAAGAATGGCGCTATCAACGCCGAAGTGTTGATCGTTTTCGAGGAGGCGCTCGCGGCGCAGATACCGTTCCTGATGAGGCGCGGCGGCCAGGTATTGTCGAAGGCGCGCTTCGTGTCGGCGCAGATCGAGCGCTATCTCGCAGACGATCGCTGGCTCGATCGTGGGCGCAGCGCCAATGCGCATGCCGCGGAGCTTGCGCGTCGCCTGGCACCGCTGCCCGGTGTCGAGGTCGTGGCGTCGGTCGAGACGAACGTGCTCTTCCTGCGATTGCCGCCGCGCGCGACGGATGCGCTCGCGCGCGGACCATTCCGCTTCTACACGCTGGGGCGCGAACAGCGGTTCGTCTGCCGCGCGGACCAGGAGCCCGCGGGCATCGACGCCCTGGTGCGCTGCGTGTCGGAGACGCTGCAGACCGTCGCGCGCGAACCTCGCCGATGAGCCGCAGGACATCGCGGTGCGCCTGGCGCCGTGCGCTCGCGGCGCTGGTCCTCGGCTGCCTCGGCCTCGTGACGGCGCAAGCACAGCAGATGCAGGTCATCGAGCTCGATTTCCGCATGGCGCAGGACCTGATCCCGATCCTCGAGCCGCTGCTCGAACCGGGCGGCGTCCTTACCGGCACGGATGACGTGCTCTTCGTGCGCACCAGCCCGGAGAACCTCGAGCAGATCCGCGCAGCGGTCGCTACGCTCGATCGCGCGCCCCGTCAACTCCTCATCACGGTCGGCCAGGGCACGGTGCGTGATGTGGATGCAGCACGCGCCGAGGGCTCGGCCACGATCGGCGACGAGGACGTGCAGGTCGGGGTCAACCGGCCGCCGGGTGCGGACTCCGGCGCCCAGGTCACCGTCCGCGCCCGCCATCAACAGGCGGATCTGCGCAACGTGAGCAGCGTCCGTGTGCTGGAGGGCACGGAGACCTGGGTCGGTGCGGGCCAGAGCGTGCCGCTCACCGAGACCACGGTGCAGCACCGACCCGGAGGCGTAGTACAGCAGACCACGACCTATCGCGACGTCAGCTCGGGCTTCTACGCCACAGCGCGCGTGAGCGGCGATCAGGTAATCCTCGACATTTCTCCGCGCCAGCAACAATACCGGCCCGGAAGCGGCACGATCGCGACGCAGGGGGCGACGACCACGATCACCGGACGCCTTGGCGAATGGTTCGAGCTGGGCGCGGTGGAACAGAGCGGTGCGTCCTCGACCGGCGGGCTCCTGACCTCGGGCCGACGCACCGAGGCGTCGCGTTACTCGGTCTGGGTCAAGGTCGACGAGCAGTAACGGTTGTACTGCGCTTCGCCGAGGTCGATCTCATTGCGAAGCGGCAGGCTCGACAGCCGGGTTGCCGGACTTCTCGAACAGCAGCGGCGGCCCGACGATCTCCACGTCCTCCACGAAATAATCCGTGTCGCCGAAGCAGCTGGTGGGGAGCCCGGGGTGTTCGGTGTAGTGCAACCGCACCTGGCGGCCAACGGCTTTCGTAAGCGCTGCCGCCGTCGCCTCGTCGCGAACGCTGAAATGCCAGATCTGCGGCGCGACGCCGCCCACGACGTACATCGCGATCTCGCCCTCGTAGGTCTTGCAGATCCAGCCCCGCTTCGAGAACTTCTGCAGTACGCCCGCGCGCTCGCCTTCCGAGTAGCTCCACCACAGCATGAACAGCGTATAGAGCGTGAACAGCACGAGGGCGCCGATCAGACCCCACACCAGGTACGAGGTGAAGCTGCCGCGCCGTCTCGGCGGCGGTCCGGCGTCGGCGGCAGTCGGCGTCGGGATGGAATTCATTGTTCTTACGTGGCTCCGATTGACCCGCGCATCATACGCCGCGGCGCGGAGGTCACCGCTAGAGCTGCGACTCGATCGGCAGCGCACGCAGCAGGTTGACGCCGATCCGGCGCCAGGTGCTTGCATCGGGCTCGGTCGTCGAACGGCGATCCTGTTCGCCGATCCTGTCGTACCAGACGAGCTTGCCGTCTTCGAGCTCGACCCGGTAGCTCAGTTCCGGCGTGATGCTGCGCTCGAACTGTCCACGCACCTGCCTGGCGAGGACGGTGCTCTCGATCAGCACGCCCATCTCCGTGTTCAGATTCGCGCGCGGATCGATGTTCATGGAGCCGATGTACACCCACCGGTCATCCACGATGATCGCCTTGGTGTGCAGGCTCGCGCCCGAGGAACCGGTGACGCTGATCCTGCGCCGGCCCGCGTCGCTATCGGCCAGGCTCTTGGTCTCGTAGAGCTCCACACCGGCGCGGAGCAGATCCTTGCGATAACGCATATAGCCGGTGTGCACGGCCGCGACGTCGGTTGCCGCCAGCGAGTTCGTCTGGACCACCACGCGTACGCCGCGCTGCTCGAGCTCCGCAAAGCGGCGCGTCCCGGCCTCGCCGGGCACGAAATAAGCGGACACGATCAACACCTCGCGCTCCGCGCTCTGCATCGTCCGCTCGAGCCCCTCCATCACGCGTGACGACTCGCCTTCGCTCAGCTCGACACCAACCTTCGCGGGATCGTCCACCAGCAGCTCGATCTCGCGCACCTTGAGCGGCGGCGGCTGCGCCGCGAGCATGTCGGCGCGCTTCTGCACGTCCTGCAGGGCGACGAGGTACGGGCTGTCACTCGCCGTGCGACGATACTTGCGGGCATCTTCGATGAGCTGCGGAAGCGCTTCGGGCGGCGGCGGCTTGCGTTCGAAGCGATCGACGGGCACGGCGTTCGGGTTATTCCAGTACTCGTCGAACGACGCACTGATCCGATCGACGATGGGTCCGGCGAGCACCAGATCGAGATCGGCGAAGTTAGACTGGTCCGAGGCGCCGAAGTATTCGTCGCCTATGTTGCGTCCGCCCACGATCGCGACCCTGTTGTCGACGATCCATGCCTTGTTGTGCATGCGCCGGTTGAGGCGACGGCCCCGGATCAGCCATTCGGTCAGTTGTCCGAACCAACCCGATCGGCTGTAGAACGGATTGAAGATCCGAACCTCGATGTTCTCGTGCAGGTCCGCGACCTGGAACAGATCGTGCTTGGCACGGGCATCGATATCGTCGACGAGCACGCGAACCTTCACGCCCCGCTCCGCCGCGCGCAGAACCTCGGCGGCGACCAGCTTGCCGGTGAGATCGTTGTTCCAGATGTAGTATTGGATGTCGAGCGAGCGCTGCGCACTCGCGGCCGTTGCGGCGCGGTAGCCGAAGGCCATGGAGTTCTGCTCGATCAACCGCACGGCAGACATGCCCGGCTCATCGCCGAGACCGGCATCGATCACCCGGTCGAGCATGGTGGTGTGGCCCGGTGGAATGGCGTGGCCGGGCTGAACGTCGTCAAGCCTGGGTGCCGCGGAACAATGGGCGAGCAGCGGCAGCGTCGCGACGACGGCGAGCCTCGCCACGCGGCTGCGGATGCCGGGGCTCCACACCTTCGATGCATCGCGCATCGCGCCGCTCGCTCGCATCGTCAGGTTGCTTCCTCGAGGGGGCGTTCACCCTCACCTCCTGCCCGCGCCCCGTGCCATCTGAAGCGCATGCACAGTTGACATGATACAGGGGCCGCTCAGTCGCCCGGCGTGACGACCGTCTCGGGGACCGGCGTTCCGGGCGCTCCGCCCCGCACGAACGCGTCCGTCCGCTCGGCCAGATACGAATAGAAGGGATTGCTGCGCAGCCGGATCAGCATCCATGTAGGAATTGCAAGCACCCCGTTCTCGCCCCGCACCTCCAGCCGACCGAGCTGGACATGGGACGGGTCCTGGGCCGCCGCGTAGCCGTAGAGCGGGTCGTCCGGCGGGAAGGGCAGCGCGACGTGCGACAGCGAAAACACCGTCCGCGGCCATTCGAGAGGCAGTGGACGAGCGGTCAGGTGAGCGACGCCCGGCGGGGCCCTGAGCTCGTGGATCTCGAGCGTGTCCGGACCGGCGTTTGTGATCACCGTCAGCGCGAATGGGCGGTTCGACATCTCGAGCAGTCGCCGTGTGAGCGGTCCGGCTCCGCTCACCAGCAGTGCGCGCGCCTCCGCCAGCCGGTTCACGTCGAAGAGCACGAGCTCGTGTCCATCGGGGGCCAGATGCATCAGTAGCGCATCGACCACCGCGTCCGCGTTTACGGTCGAATCCACCGCGGAGACGAGCGCGAGCACCGGCGGAAACCCGTCGATCGGTCCCTCCTCCGCCAGACGCCGCACGCGTCGTGCTACAGCGCGCGTGAGGCGAAACGTCTCGCCCGCGGCGTGCAGACTGAACGACGCGTACTTGTACGGATCGACCTCCGCATCGATCTGCTGCCAGCCGGCCCGCTCGAAGCCCGGGATGTTCGACAGGCCCGTCTTGAAGCGGCCGACGACCGCGAGCGGGGACACCGCGATGGCCGGCGAGATCAGCACCAGCCCCGCCGGACGCGGCGCGTCGGCGCCCTCGAGCACGGTGAGCGCGTAATCGACCGCGAGCGCCGCACCGTTCGAGTATCCGATCATGAAAATCGGCGTGTCGGGACCGAGGCGCCGGCGCAGGTCGCGCATGGCAAGACTCACTGCCGCCTGCATGTCCTCGATCCGAAACGAGAGCAGACCCGCGGGCGCGGTGCCGTGCCCCGGCAACCGCAACGCCAGCACGTGCAGCCCCTGGCTCGCGAAGGACTCGGCCAGCGCGTGCATGCTGTACGGCGAATCCGTGAGCCCATGCAGCAGCAGCACGGCCGACGGCGGGGCCGCCGGCGCGTGCTCCCAGGTGCGGTTCCAGTCGACCGGCCAGGTCGCGGGATCGCTCCGGCTGCCGCGGAAATAGCGGTTGAACGGCAGGCGGTCCTCGGGCTCGGTGTCGGCGTACACGTCGCGATCGAGCTCGGCAAAGAGGCGCGCCTCGAGCGCCCGGTAGTCGGCGATGGTGCGCACCTTGTCGGCACTGCCCGCGGTGAACTCCTCCTCGAGCTGCACGCGATGCCACGGTTCGAGCTCGGGCCCGCTATGCAGATAGCGCACGTAGAGAACCAGGCCCATCAGCAGCATGCCGACGAGCGCCCACCCGAGCGCGCGGCCGGCTGCCCCTATCGTTGCCCGGAGCAGCATGCCGCTTACTCAGACGAACCAGGCGAAGGCAAAGATGCCGAGCATGGTGAATACGAGTGCGAGCTTGGTGAGCGTGCCGAAGATGAGTCCGACCCAGGTCGCAAACCCGGCCCGGGTTGCGCGCTGCATCTCACCGTGCGTCAGCATCTCCCCGGTCACTGCGCCCACGAACGGTCCGAAAATGAGCCCCGGCAGGCCGAGCACCAGGCCCCCCAGCGTGCCGATCAGCGCGCCGACGATCGCGAGCTTCGAGGCGCCCACGCGCTTGGCACCCATCGCGGTGGCCGCAAAGTCGATCGCGAAGGAAAGCACCGTCATCAATCCGAGGATGACCAGCACCACCCAGCTGACGCGTTGAAAATCGTCCGCCCAGGCCGCAAGCAGCAGCCCACCGAAAACCAGCGGCACGCCCGGCAGCGCGGGCAGGATCGACCCCGCGAGACCGGTAAACACCAGCAGCCCCGCCAGAACGAACATCCAGGTGTTATTCGCCATGCGCGCCCTCGGCAACGGAAGCGGCATCTTGCATGGCTTCCGACGGCCCGTCATCCGGGTCCGCGACACGCCGCTAAACTGCAGACGTGAGCCCGCGTCCCCTTCCTGAGCTCCCCATCCTCGATGCCTTGCCAACGCTGCAGGCGGCGCTCGCCGAACACCGCATTGCGGTGTTGGCGGCACCGCCCGGTGCGGGCAAGAGCACGGTCGTGCCGCTCGCCCTGCTGGAGGCCGGCTGGCTGGGAGCCGGTCGCATCGTGATGCTCGAACCGCGTCGCGTGGCCGCGCGTGCGGTGGCGGAACGGATGGCGCACACGCTCGGAGAAACAAGCGGGGCGACCGTTGGCTACCGCACGCGCACAGACACGCGTATCGGGCGCGGCACCCGGATCGAAGTCGTGACCGAAGGTGTTCTCACGCGGATGCTGCAGCGCGACCCGGCGCTCGAAGCTACGGGTTGCGTAATCTTCGACGAGTTTCACGAGCGCAGCCTCCAGGCTGACCTCGGGCTCGCGCTTGCGCTCGATGCGCAGACGCAGCTGCGCGAGGATCTGCGGATCCTGATCATGTCCGCGACCCTCGATGCCGCGAGCCTGTCGCGCGTGCTCGGCGACGCCCCGGTCGTTCGATCGCCGGGACGGGTGTTCGCGGTGCGAACGATCCACCTGCCAGCGCCCCCCGGTCGCCAGGACGAGCGTCTGGATCGCCGCATGGTGCCGGTCATCGGGCGCGCGCTCGCCGACCACGAGGGCGACCTGCTCGCGTTTCTGCCGGGCGCCGGCGAGATACGCCGCACGGCGGAGGCCTTGTCGGGTCTGGCCGGCGCGGATGCGCTGCGCATCCGGCCGCTCTACGGCGAGCTCGCCGCGGCGGAGCAGGACGCGGCGCTGCGCGCCGAACCGGACGGGCGCCGCAAGGTTGTGCTCGCGACAAACGTCGCCGAGACCAGCCTGACGATCGAGGGCGTGCGTATCGTCGTCGACGGCGGGTACGAACGGCGTCCCGCGTTCGACCCGGTGTCCGGGATGAGCCGCCTGCAACTGCGCCGGATCTCGCAATCGTCCGCGGACCAGCGGCGTGGACGCGCGGGTCGTACCGCGGCGGGCGTCTGCTATCGGCTTTGGAGCGAGTCGGCGCACGCCTCGCTAGCCGCGCATTCGCCGCCGGAAATCCTTGAGGCCGATCTTGCCTCGCTCGCGCTCGAGCTCGCCTGCTGGGGCACGACCGATGCCGATGCGCTCAATTGGATCGACCCGCCGCCCGCTGCGCCACTGGCGCAGGCCCGCGAGCTGCTCGTCCGGCTCGAGGCCATCGATGCCGAGGGACGCGCCACACGGCTCGGTGTCCGGATGGCGGCGCTCGGCCTGCATCCGCGTCTCGCACACATGGTGCTTCGCGCCGTGCCGATGGGCGTGACACGCGTCGCGGCCGAGCTGGCTGCGCTGCTGAGCGAGCGCGACGCGCTGCGCGCGCAGCCGGATCGCCGCGATCCGGACCTTCGGCTGCGGCTCGAACTGCTGCACGGCGCCGCGCCCCCGGCCGGGACGGATCTCGATCGAGGCGCGCTGCAACGCGCACGGCAGTCGGCGGGGCGAATCATGCGGCAGCTTGCCCGCGATACGGAGGTGGGCGCCGGCGCTGCGAATGTTCCGGCCGCAGAGGCATCCGGTGCGGTCGACGAGCAGGATGCCGCGGGGTTGCTCCTGGCCTTCGCCTACCCGGACCGGATCGGCCTGGCGCGCGAGCCCGGCAGCGGGCGATATCGACTCGCCAATGGCCGCGGCGCGATGCTTGCCGCGCCCAGCGCGATCGCGCGGAGCCCGCTCATCGTCGCCGCAGCGCTCGACCTCGGCGCGCGGGAAGCCCGTATCGACCTTGCCGCGCCGCTATCCGCCGCGCTGGTCGAGCAGCACTTTGCGCCGTGGATCGATGCGTGTGACGTCGTCGAGTGGGAGCCCCGCGCCGAAACCGTCCTGGCCCGACGACAGCGTCGTCTCGGCGAGCTCTTGCTGGAGGATGCGCCGCTCGCGGCCCCGGACTCCGATGCGATTCAAGCGGCGATGCTGCGCGGCCTGCGAATGCTGGGCCTTGCGGCACTGCCGTGGACGCCCGCGCTCGAGCAGTGGCGGGCGCGTGTGATGTTTCTGCGTGAACTGGAGCCTGACGGCGGATGGCCGGACGTCAGCGACGCGGCATTGCTCGCCATGCTCGAATCCTGGCTTGGACAGTGGCTCAACCGCGCGATGCGTCGCGCGGATCTCGCGCGCGTCGACCTGCGCGGCGCACTGCACGCGCTGCTCGACTGGCGCGCGAGCCGGCGTCTCGACGAGCTCGCGCCCGCGCAGCTCACGGTCCCTAGCGGCTCGCGAATCGCCGTCGACTACACAAGCGGCGTGCCCAGTCTGTCGGTGCGCCTGCAGGAGGTGTTCGGCCTGATGGATACACCAAGAATCGCCGGCGGCCGCGTGCCGGTGACGATGGAGCTGCTCTCGCCCGCGCGCCGGCCGGTGCAGGTGACCCGCGATCTAGCGAGCTTCTGGGCGCGCGGGTACGCGGAAGTCCGCAAGGATCTCCGCGGCCGTTATCCGAAGCATTACTGGCCCGAGGATCCGCGCCAGGCGACGCCGACGCGTCGCGTCCGTCCGCGGGGGGCCGGCTGATACGTTCTCAGTCGGTCGTCCACCAGGCGACGAACTCGTCGAACTCGATCGCTCCGTCGCCGTCAGTGTCGATCTCGCGAAAACCCAGCCGGCAGTCCTGCTGGTCCATGTCCGCCTCGAGCAGCGCCATCAGCTCCGCGAACTCGGCGAACTGGATACGACCGTCGTTGTCGCCGTCGTTGAACTCGAAGTCCTCGCGCAGTTCCTCGATCTGGTCTTGCGTCAGCTCTTCCACCGCGACGGCTCCTGTTCGATGCCGCCATTCCAGCACCTCACGCCCCGCGGATGCAACGCCGTTGCGGCCACATCGAGGAACCAATCGTCCGACTCGCTGGCCTAAACTGCCACCGTGGACCACTCCCGGACAGCAATCGACCGTCGGAGCGTGGCCATGCGCGCCGTGCTCGGTTCGCTGGTGCTGCTGATCGCCGGGTGTGCGGCCCCGCCGCCGTTCCAGCGGGAAGCGCCTCCGCCCGTACCGCCGGCTGAGATACCGGATGCTGCCGGTACCGCGATCGCGCGCGCGGCGCAGTTGCTGATCGGGTCGCCCTATCGCTACGGAGGCGCAGGACCCGACACGTTTGACTGCAGCGGGTTGGTGGCCTATGTGCACGGCCAGCTGGGCTACTCGACACCACGCACCGCGGCGCAGCAGTACGCCAGCGCGCGCCCGATACCGCGCGCCGGGCTGCAGCCGGGAGACCTGGTGTTCTTCCGCCTGAACGGCGCGGGGGTGAGCCATGTCGGCGTGTACATGGGCAACGGGCGGTTCGTGCATGCGCCGCAGTCGGGTGGCCACGTCCGTGAAGCCGGGCTCGACGAGGAATTCTTCCGCGACCGATACGCGGGCGCCGGGCGGCTCTACCCCCCCGATGCGCACCTGGTACCCGGAGCGGACCACCGGACCTGCAGCACCTGTCGCTAAGGGCTCGCCCACCAGACGGAAAACTCGTGGAACGAGATCGCGCCGTCATGATCGGTATCGATCTCGGCGAAGCCCTTGCGGCAGTCCTGTTCGGTGAGGCCGGCCCCAAGCGACACCAGCAGCCTGGCGAACTCGGCGTAAGCGATACGGCCGTCCGTGTTCCCGTCGAAGGAGTCGAAGGTCTCGCGCAGCTCCTCGAACTGCGGGGCCGTCATGCCGCGCACCAGCTGCTCGACGACCGACGGATCCGCGAGCGTCGACACGTCCCCGAGCTGGTCGTGCTCGTGCGCCGCGATCTTGCGAAGAATGCGCCGCATGATCTTTCCGGACCGGGTCTTGGGCAGACCCGGCGCCCACTGGACGAAGTCGGGGGTCGCGATCGGGCCGATCTCGTGCCGCACCCAGGCGATCAGCTCCTTGCGCAGCTCCTCGGTCGGCTCCGCGTCCGCCACCAGCGTCACGTAGGCGTAGATACCCTGTCCCTTGACCTCGTGCGGACAGCCGACGACCGCGGCCTCCGCCACCTTCGCATGCGCGACGAGTGCGCTTTCGACCTCGGCCGTGCCGATGCGGTGACCGGCGACGTTGAGCACGTCGTCGACCCGTCCGGTGATCCAGTAGTAGCCGTCCGCATCGCGCCGCGCGCCGTCGCCGGTGACGTAGCGGCCCGGGTAGGTTTTGAAATAGGTGTCGATGAAGCGCTGGTGGTCGCCATACACCGTGCGCATCTGCCCGGGCCAGCTGTCCTTGATCACGAGGTTGCCTTCGCACGCACCGTCGAGCTCGCGGCCTTCGCCGTCGACGATCGCGGGCATCACGCCGAAGAACGGCAGCGTCGCCGAGCCCGGCTTCTGGTCGATCGCGCCCGGCAGCGGGCTGATCATGATTCCACCGGTCTCGGTCTGCCACCAGGTATCGACTACCGGGCAGCGACCGTCGCCAACGACGCGGTGATACCACTCCCAGGCTTCCGGGTTGATCGGTTCGCCGACGGTGCCAAGCAGCCTCAGCGACGCCCGCGAAGTCGACTTCACCGGCGCCTCGCCGTCGCGCATCAGCGCGCGTATCGCGGTCGGCGCCGTATAAAAGAGACTCACCGAGTGCTTGTCGACCACGCGCCAGAAGCGGCTCACGTCCGGGTAATTGGGCACACCCTCGAACATCAGCGTGGTGGCGCCGTTCGCGAGCGGGCCGTAGACGACGTAGCTGTGACCGGTGACCCAGCCGATATCCGCAGTGCACCAGTAGACGTCGTCCTCGCGAAGATCGAAAACCGTCTCGTGCGTGAGCGAGGCGTAGACGAGATAGCCGCCGGTCGTGTGCAGCACGCCCTTCGGTAGGCCGGTGGAGCCCGAGGTGTAGAGGATGAACAGCGGATCCTCGGCGCCCATCGTCGCAGGCTCGCAGACCTCGGACTCCGCCGCGAGCAGCTCGTCCCAGTCCAGGTCGCGCGGCTGCGTCGGCAGCCTCGCGCCGACGTGGCGCAGCACCAGGACATGCCTGACGGTGTTGGTAGCGGACGATGCGAGCGCTTGGTCGACGTTGGCTTTGAGCGGGATGCGTTTGCCGCCGCGGATGCCCTCATCCGCGGTGATGACCACCGTCGAGCCGCAGTCCGCGATGCGCCCGGCGAGCGACTCGGGTGAGAAGCCGCCGAATACAACCGAATGGATCGCGCCGATGCGTGTGCAGGCGAGCATCGCGACCGCAGCGTCGGGAACCATCGGCATGTAGATCGTGACCCGGTCGCCCCTGCGGACCCCGAGCGTCTTGAGCGCGTTGGCCGCGCGGCACACACGCGCGTGCAGCTCGCGATAGGTGATCGTCCGTGACTTCCTGGGGTCGTCGCCCTCGAAGATGATCGCGGTCTTCTCCGCGCGTTCGCCAAGGTGCCGGTCCAGGCAGTTGACCGCGACGTTGAGCTGGCCGTCCGCATACCAGCGGACGTGAAAGTCGTCGAGCCTGAAGCTCGCGTCCTTGATTCGTGTGGGCGGGCGGATCCAGTCGATGCGCTGCGCCACGCGGCGCCAGAACCCGTCGGGGTCGCTCATGGACTCGCGGTACAGGCGCCGATAGTCCTCCAGGCGAACGCGCGCCGCCGCAGCGAACTCGGGCGGCACCTTGTGCAGACTCGACATCGATCGTTCTCCTCGGTGGCTGTGCGGCGCCGTCAGTCGAGCGCGGCGCGGATCCGTGCCGCGTGCTCGCCGAGGAGCTTCGGATCCGCCATATCGCGCGCGTGAAAGCGGAGCTCAAGGCCCTCTCTGCGCGGCAGGATATGGAAGTGGATGTGGAACACGCTCTGCCCCGCCGCTCGCCCGTTCAGCTGCGCGATGAGTATCCCTGGCGCATCGAAGGCCTTCTTAACCGCGCGCGCGACCCGCTGCGTGGTGAGCGCGAGCGCGCTCAGCGCTTCGGGGGGTACGTCGAGAATGCCCTCGGCCTCAACCTTCGGAATCACGAGCGTGTGTCCGTCTGCCTGCGGCATGACGTCCATGAATGCGAGCGTGACATCGTCCTCGTAGACGCGGTGCGACGGGATCTCGTCGCGCAGGATGCGCGCGAAGATGTTGTTGCGGTCATAGGCCATGGCGCGGCCTCTGCTTCGGTCCGGTGCATGAGTATAGCGACGCCGGCCCGGACGCTACTGCGCGAACAGCCACTCGACGAGTGCCGCCTGCACCGCCTCGCCCGAGCCATGCTCGACGCCGGGGTAATTGAGCAGGATCACCGCGATGTAGGTGCGGCCCGACGCCGCGTTGACGTAGCCGGCCAGCGCGCTGACATCGTCAAGATTTCCGGTCTTCATCCGCAGCCGGCCCTGGAGCTGCGGTGAGCGGAATCGTCGCTTCAGCGTCCCGTCGGTCGCCGATAGCGGCAGCGATGCGGCAAACTCCGGCATGTACTGGCTCTGGTGGGCCGCAAGAAGGACATCCGCGAGTCCCGTCGCGGTGATGCGCTCGTTGCGCGACAGGCCCGAGCCGTTGTCGAGCACCAGCCCGGGGATGGAGATGCCCTTGGTTGCGAGCCAGTCGAGTACCGCGGCCTGGCCGCCGAACGTGGTGGCCGGGCGGCCGGATTTCTCGGCGGCGATCGCGAGCAGCAGGGTCCGCGCCATGACGTTGCTCGAGTGCTTGTTCACGAGCCGGATGATCTCGGCGAGCGTCAGCGACTCGTAGCTGTATAGCAGCCGCGCGTCCGGCGGCAAGGTGCCCTGCTTCATTCCGCCATCGAGCGCGCCGCCGGATTCGCGCCACAGCGTCTTGAACGTCCCGAACGCGAAGTCCGGCGCGCGCATCACCGCGCGCGTGAGCGACAGTGGCCCGCACCCATCGGCGTAGCGGCCGGCGAGTGTGATGCGGCTGCCGCTCGGCCCGTCCGGCATCGCAACCACCACGCCGCCCGAGCGGCGGCCACAGGCGCCCTTGTATAGCTGCACGTCGTTGTCGATCACGAGGTTCGACGGCGTCGGCTGCGTCGTGGCGCGTACGCGGCGGGAGACCGGGTCCGGTACGACGCTGAGCGCGACGGTCTGGAAATTGACCAGCAGCGCGTCGGGCAGGACGTTGTAGGTACGGAACGGCCGGTTGTCGAACACGCCGCGATCCTCGTCCTGCGGAGCGAACAGCGTGTTGTCGATCGCGACGTCGCCCGCGATGCGGACCAGACCGGTCTGCCGCAGTCCGTTGACGAATGACCACCACCGCTCGCTGGTCATGAACGGATCGCCGCCACCGACGAGCCAGAGATCGCCCGCGAGGACCTGGCCCGAGACGGGCGTCGTCGCATAGGCGCGGGTGCGCCAGGTATACGCCGGGCCCAGCAGCTCGAGCGCTGCATAGGTCGTGAGCACCTTCATCGTCGAGGCGGGGCTGCGCGGCACCTCGGAGTTGAGGCTCACTATCGGCTCGTCACGGCCGACTTCGCGCACGTACACGCTCAGGCTCGTGGACGGTATACGGCCGCGGGTCAGCGCCCGCGTAACCTCCGGCGGCAGGTAATCGCGGTCTCGCGGCAGCGCCGTCGGGCAGATCGCCAGGAGAAGCGCAAGTGCGGCGGCTGCGCGTGCGTGTATCCGCATTTCCTGCGTCGGGGATCGGGGACGTCGAAACGCGGGATCATACGTGATTGGAAAAAATTGGCTCGGAGCCGATTTATCGTGAATATTCGGCTCTGAGCCGACACCTTCGGCTCGGACCGACACCGGGGACGCCGATGCGCAGGATCTGGAACACGGTGCTGAAGGGGCTGGTCGCAATCCTGCCGATCGGCCTCACCCTGTACATCGTCTACTGGCTCGCTGTCGCGGCGGAGCGACTGTTTTCTCGCCTTATCAAGCTCCTCTTGCCCGATCAGTACTACTGGCCTGGACTCGGTCTGATCGCGGGTCTGCTGTTCCTGTACGCGGTCGGGCTCGCGGTCAACGCCTACGTGGTGCGCCACGTGCTGCGCGCGGGCGACGACTTGCTGGCGCGTATACCGGTCGTCAAGACGATCTATGTTGCGACCCGCGATTTCATGCGTTTCCTGCCCACCTCCGGCAAGGGCAGTGACCTCAGGCGCGTCGTGCTGGTGCCCTTCGGGCCGGGCAAGGTGATCGGCTTCGTTACATCGGAAACGGGAAATCTGCTCGGAGACGCTTATGCGCTGGAGGACACGGTCGCGGTCTACCTACCGATGAGCTACATGGTGGGCGGCTACACGGTGTTTGTGCCGCGGCAGGCGCTCGAGCCCACCTCGCTCAGCGTCGAGGCAGGGATGCGGCTCGCGCTGATGGGCGGCGTGCAGAGTAAGTAGCGACGCTTCCGCTTCCCTTTTCGTGGAGAAAAGGGGAAAGGGGGAAGGGTTCCCTAGCTAGCGGTCGGTCTTGCGACGGCCGCGCTTCGGGCCGCCGCGCTTGTCCTTCTCGAGACCCAAGTAACCATCGACCGAAACGCCCAACTCGTTCGCGCGGCGCGGGCCTTTTCGGCGGTCGTCGTGGTGTTCGTAATGGCAGGTGCAGTGCGGCTCATCGCAGCTCTTGAGCGGCAACGTGGGCGCCTCGCGCGACAGGAACCGCTTGCGGGCCAGGCCCGCAGCTGCCGCGCAGGACTGCGAACCCGGGACGATGCTCACCGCGTGCCACGGCCGTGGCGGCCGCTTCGGAGCCAGCGGCTTGAGCTCGTCCGTGGTGCCGAGCAGATCCTTCGCGCGTTTCAGAACGCCCGCCATGGGATACGAGATAAACGATCCGGGCTGGGGGGTCTGTGCGCCAGATCACGAAGGCGCCGGAAGCGACTTCAGTCCCGAATCCGTCGTCCCGGACTTGACCGCGTCCGCCTTTCTGGTCCCTGGTAGGGTGGCCGCGGCAGCGCATCGCCCTTGTCCGATACCCGTCGGGCGAGGCCGCGACGATCGTCGTGATGCTGATACCGGCAACGGCATTCCGGGTTGCCGCACTCGGCCAGTGGCAGCCGAGGCGCCTCTCGCGAGAGGAATCGCTTACCGGCGCGGACCTGCGCCGCTTCGCAGGCTTCCGGTCCCGGCGCAATTGAGACCGCATGAAATGGATTGAAGACGCGTCCGTGCTCGGTTGACACCGGAGTGGCAGCAGCGTCCTTGCGACCGAACCTCGCGAAGAGGCCCTTCACCTCGTCCAGCATGCGAGTTCCCCTGCTTCCCTGACGACAGCTCGACACTCAAAGCGTATGCCCGGCGCGGGACATACTCAACACCACGGTGCCCCCGGACCAGCCGAAACTTGCCGAACACGCGCGGCAGGGCCGAAACTGCCCGTCCGACCGGTATCTCTTAGGACCCGAATGGCCCATCCCAGGCGTCGCGGCCGTGCTCGCGAATTCGATTCCATTTACACCCATGGCTTCGTCCGGGTGGCGGTCGGAACACCGCGGGTACGGGTCGCGTCGCCGGAGTTCAACGCACGGGAGACCGCGTCCCTGGCTCGCCGCGCGTCCGCGGCCGGCGCCGTGCTCGCGCTCTTTCCCGAACTCGGGATCTCCGCCTATTCGAACGAAGACCTCTTCCAGCAGGATGCGCTGCAGGACGCCTCGCTGGCGGCACTCGAGGAGCTCGCCCACGCTACGCGCGATCTGCCGACCCTGCTGGTCGTCGGCACGCCGCTGCGAGCAGATGACCGACTGTTCAACTGCGCGCTGGTCCTGCAGCGCGGCCGCATCCTCGGCGCCGTCCCCAAGTCGTATCTGCCGAACTATCGCGAGTTCTACGAGAAGCGCCAGTTCGCGCCGGCGGCGCAGGCGGTGTCGACTTCGGTGCGGATCGCGGGCCAGGACGTGCCCTTCGGGTCGGAACTGCTTTTTGCCGCGCGCAATCTCGAAGGCTTCGTGCTGCACGTCGAGATCTGCGAGGACCTGTGGGTACCGCTGCCGCCGTCGACCCTGGCCGCGCTTGCCGGGGCGACGCTGATCGCCAACCTGTCCGCAAGCGACATCACGGTCGGCAAGGCGGATTACCGCCGACTGATCTGCGCCGCGCAGTCAGCCAAGTGCGTCGCCGGGTACCTCTATTCGGCCGCAGGCCCCGGCGAATCGACCACCGATCTGGCCTGGGATGGGCAGGCACTGGTCTACGAGAACGGTGAGCGTCTGGCCGAATCGCAGCGCTTTCCCCTCGAGGGAGGATTGATCACCGCCGATATCGATCTCGATCATCTGCGGCAGGAACGCACCCGGCTCACGAGCTTCGGCGATTGCGTGCAGATCCACGCCCCTCGGCTACGCGATTTCCGGCGCGTGGAGTTCGATCTCGAGTGGTCCAAAGGACGGATGCCGCTCGAGCGGCGCATCGAGCGTTTCCCGTACGTGCCGGCCGATCCCGCGCGCCGCGACGAGCGTTGTGCCGAGGTCTATGACATCCAGGTCGAGGGACTGATGAAGCGGCTCGAGTCGACCGGCCTAAAGAAGGTCGTCATCGGTATCTCGGGCGGACTCGACTCGACACAGGCGGCGCTGGTCGCTGTGCGCGCATTTGACCGGCTGGGTCTTCCGCGCAGCAACGTGCTGGGCTACACGCTGCCGGGCTTCGGCACGACGAAGCGCACCTACGACAACGCGCGCCGCCTCATGGCCGCGCTCGGCATGTCCGCCTCCGAGATCGACATCCGGCCGGCCGCCGAGCGCATGCTCAAGGACATCGGTCATCCGTTCGGGCGCGGCAAGCGAACCTACGACGTGACGTTCGAGAACGTCCAGGCCGGAGAGCGAACGTCGCACCTGTTCCGCCTCGCCAACCTGCACGGCGGACTCGTGCTCGGCACGGGCGATCTTTCCGAGCTGGCACTCGGGTTTACGACCTACGGCGTCGGCGATCACATGTCGCATTACAACGTCAACGCATCGGTGCCCAAGACGCTGATCCAGCACCTGATCCGCTGGCTGGTCCGAACCCGACAGTTCGACGACGCAACGCTGGCGGTGCTCGACCGCATCGTGGCGACGCGCATCTCGCCGGAGCTCGTGCCCGGAGGCCGCGATGCGCCAACGCAGTCATCCGAGGACGTGGTCGGTCCGTATGAGCTGCAGGATTTCAATCTCTATTACCTGAGCCGCTTCGGCTACCGGCCGAGCAAGGTCGCCTTTCTCGCCTGGAGCGCCTGGCACGACCGTAAGGCGGGCGTCTGGCCGGACACCGTCCCGGAGTCCGAGCGCCGCGAGTACGACCTGCCGGCGCTGCGCCACTGGCTCGAAGTATTCGTGCTGCGGTTCTTCCAGACCAGCCAGTTCAAGCGCTCCGCCATGCCCAATGGCCCGAAAGTCGGCTCGGGTGGCTCGTTGTCTCCGCGCAGCGACTGGCGCGCGCCGAGCGACTCGCCGGCCACGGTCTGGCTCGCGGAGCTGCATGAGAACGTGCCGTCCGGCACGCGCAGACGGCGGGGCCGCTGAGCGTGGGCGTCCGCTCATCCGCGGGTTGCAGCCGGCCCGCCACCGTGTTCTGCTTGACCCAATCCATGGACGGTACCGCAAATCTCTCCAGCCATGACTCTGCTGCACAAGAGCGCCCGCGTCCGACGGCGTAGCGTCGCAGCTATCGCGTTGACGGGTGCCTGCGCGTGGATGCTGGTGCAGGCTGCGCCCGCGCCGGTCGAGGAGCCCCCCGCGCAGCCCGGGCAGCCCGTGCCCGAGGGCACCGCCGCGCCGCCCGCGGCAGCGGCGCCCACGGCCGCTGAGCACGAGATCACGCCTGCTGAGACTGAGGCAGCGCGAGCCGGGGCCGCTGCACCGGCGGCGGATGTGACAGATGCGCCGGCGGCGCCTGCGCCGGCATCGCGCAGCGACGCGTACGCCGAGTTCCGCCGCCTGTTCGACGCTCGGCAGTACGAGCAGGCTCTGGTCCCGGCAAGCCAGGTGGTCACGCTCACCGAGCAGGAAGGATCGGGCGATGAGCTGCAGGTCGCGATCATGAATCTCGCCGCGACGCAGAGCCTCGCGGGGAATTACAGCGACGCCGAAGCGAGTTTCATGCGTGTGATCACGCTCATCGAAGCGGAGGGCACGCGGGCGAGCTCGAGGCTCGCGCGGGCCAACGCCGGGCTCGCGGTCGTCTATCACGACGCGGGGCGTCACGAGATGGCTGTCGCGCGCTTCGAAAGCGCGCTCGCGCTCGCACGCCGCAACGAGGGGCTGTTCGACGAGGCGCAGTTGCCGCTGATCGACAAATTCACCGATTCGCTGACATCGATGCAGCGCCTGGAGGACGCGCACGACGCGCAGCGCTACGGCCTGCGGATCGTGGAGCGCAAGTACGGCAAGAACTCGCCCGAGATCGTGCCACGCCTCGAAGTGATCGCGCGCTGGTATACCCGCGTCGGCGCGTACGACGCTGCGCGTCTCACGCTACGACGCGCGATCACGCTCGTGGAAGACCAGCTGGGCAAGGACTCGGAAGCGTTGATCGGTCCGTTGACGGCCCTGGCCGAGAACTATCGCCGGCCGCTGCTCAATCCCGTGGACCGTGGCTTCGAGTCGGATCCGAGCCCCAGCAACGCCTACAACACCATGCCCGGCGCGGCGGACGGGTCCACCTGGCGCATGCCCAGCGCGCTTGCGACCGAGGGTGAGCGGGCGCTCGAGCGTGCGCTTGCGATCGCGGAGAGCCAGCCCACGCCCTCGCCCATTCGCATCGCCGATGTGCGCACACAGCTCGGTGACTGGTATCAGACCCGGCTGCAGCATGAAAAGGCACTGCCGCACTATATTGCGGCGTGGAACGCGGCGCGCCAGGTCAAGAGCGGGGATGCGACGCTCGCGGACACGCTGTTCGCGCGACCGGTGCTGCTGCACTACGTCCGGCCCTCGGAGTGGGATCGCTACGAGCGGCGGCCGTCCGAAGAGGTGCTGCCGCACACGGTGGAGGTCGAGCTGACGGTCACCGCCGAAGGCCGCGTCCGCGACGCGGAGGTGGTGGCGAACGACGGCACTCCGCGCATGGCCGAAGCAGCCCTGGACGCGGCAGAGACGGCGCGGTATCGGCCACGCCTGAGCGAAGGCAAGCCGCTCGACACCGCCGACGTGAAATTCGCCCAGACGTACTTCGAGCCGATACCAGTGGCGCCGCCGGATTCCACCAGCGGACCGGGGCAGGCCGGCGGCGCCTGAGCGGGGCCGCCGGCCGCTAGTCGCGCAGCGGCGACACTTCTGCGGGCGATGTCGTGCCGCCGGCGGGTATAAGACCGCGCGCAATCGCGGCGTCCTTGAACTCTGCCGCGAGCTTCGCACCCGCGTCGCGCATCGCGAGCGTGGTCGCCTCCTGCAGCGGCTCGGCGCTCGAACCCGGCAGCGTAGGCGCCGCGACGCTCCCGTAGCCGGTGAAGGTCCAGGATTCGAACATCTTGCCGGCGGGGTCGTAACCGTTGATGCGGTACTTGACGCTCACGGCAAAGATGCGCGCGCCGGCATCGCGTGGCGTGACGAAGGAATAGTCCTCGAGGATCGGCTCGAGCACGCCGCGTATCTGGGGGTCGGTACGCCCGCCCGCATCGGTCGCGGTGACCGGGACCGTTCGCGTGAACATCGCGTTCATCAGCCGCTCGAAGCCCTCGGATTGCGCCTTGCCCAGCACGACTTCGTACTTGCCGCCGTCACGTTCCTCGGAGTGCACGGCGGTGCGGAACTCGGGCGACATGTAGATGCCGACCACCGCCGGGATCCGCACGACCAACGGCGGAGGGAAATCGAGCTTGGGCTCGAAACGCGTGGTCATGCACCCGGTGAGCAGCGCCATCGCCATGGCCAGGCACCCGTGGATTGGCCTCATGACTTGTCGATCCCCACGAAGGTGCCGCCGTTGCGTTGACAGAGAATGCGCATCAGGGTCGCAAACCGCACGCTGGTGTACTGCGGCGCGTCCGGACGCACCGGAAAGCCGATCGCGTGTATGCGCACACGCCGCTGACCGCTCTTGTCCTCGCGATTGATCATGTCCACCGTTTTCACCACCTGGTCGATCGAGCTGCCCGTGAACTCGTCGCCAAACACATAGAGGCTGATCTTGAGATCCTTCGCATAATACGTGCGAATCGCCTCGACGATGCCTTCCACCGGACTCGAATTGCTGAATGCGTTCCAGTTCCTCAGACGGTCGATCACGGCCTTGCGCTGCACCGGCGTATCGGGCAGCCACTTGCCGCGATAAGTCGAGAACATGTAGACGCCCTCATCGTTCATCACCTGGAAGCCCTTCACCTTGGGGTAGATATTGAGCGTCTCCTCGATCTTCTTCAGTAGCGTCGGCCAGACGTAATTGAACATGCTGCCCGAGGTATCGATGATGAAGATGACATACTCGCTGTCGACGGGAATGCCGCCGATCGCATCCGTATTCGGGCGGCGGAACTGCGACCCCAGCAGACGCTTCATTTCCGCCGTCACTTCCTGCTGTGCGGAGACAAGCTCGCCCGCAAGCTTGTTCTGGATCTCGGACTCCTGTTCTGAGGACCGGAACTTGCCCCTGAGCGCGCTCAAGTCACCCCGCAGCCGCGCGATCTTGCGCTGCTCATCGGTGAGCTCGCCCCGACTCGCGGCGAGCTCGCGGAGCAGCACTTCACTGGTGCCGCGGATTTCCTCGCGCTCCTCCTGCAGCTTCGCAACCCGGCCCTCCAGCTCCACACGTGCCTTCTCCTGCGCCGCAGGTTCCCCGAACTTGCTGAGCATGAAAAGCAGGATAACGGCGCCGAAGGCACAGCAGATGGTGTCGAGGAACGACATCGTGAAGACATCGAAATGCCGGCTGCGAAGTTCCCGTCTCATGGCCAGTCCCGCGCCGGGCTCAAGAAGATCCCGCCCGTTTTCCGGGTGAGTGCCCAGTAGGCAGTCGGCGCCATCGGGTCGCCTTCCATCGGCAGAAGGATCACGCTCACGGGAATGCGCGGGGGCATCCGCGCGAGCGCATGCTCGAACAACTTGAGCCGCTGGTCACCGTCGACCGTCTTGCGGACCGTGGGCGGAGTTGCGCCCTGCGTCGGCAGGCCATCGGTCACGATCATCACGCTGTCTGGTTGCGGAGACAGCTGGCCAATGACGGCGAAGGCGTTCTCGAGGCTCGTGCCGTCCTGTGGCACGACCTTGCGCAGTTCGCTGATCGCGCCGTTGAGCGCAGCCGGGTCACTGGCATCGAGCCACTTGCCGGCGCTGCCCGGCACCAACGGCTTCGCCTGAGTGTTGAAACCGTAGATCTGGAACTTCGCCTTTGGCGGCAGCTGCGCCGTGATCCAGTCGACGGTGCCGATCGCGCGACGCCACTTATCCGCCGAGCGGCGGCGCGACTCGGGCATGTTGCGCAGCCGGATCACGTTGACCACGGTCTCGTCCATCATGCTCGCGGAGACGTCGACGAGCACCAGGATCCTGTCGCCCTTGACGCTGAGCCCGATAAAGTACTTGCGGTCGCCCGTGCCCTCGAACGCCTTGACGCGGTCGCCGGACCGGCCCTCCGCCATGGTGCCGCCCTCGAGCCGGCGGCGTCCCTCGTCGAGGGACTTCAGATCCTGCTTGAGCTGCTCGATCTCGTCCTTCCGCGACAGAGTTTCCTTGTCTGCCAGCGCGAGCTGCTCCTTGAGCCGCTCCATCTCCTCCATGATGCGCGCCGCCGCATCCGAGGCCGGCGTCTTCTCGGCCGTCTCATCGAGCGAATTGCGCAGCACGACCAGGTCCTTGTAGCCCTCGAGCACCTCCTCCTCGAGCAAATCGACTTCCGCCCGCAGCTCGGAGGTGTCCTTCTGGAAGGACCGGGCGCCCGCGGCGTTGATGATCATGTAGATCAGCACGATCGCGCCGAACGCGCAGCAGATCGTGTCCAGGAAGGACATGGTGAAAACGTCAAACTTGCGACGGCGTGGCATGGTCGTCGACGAGCCGGATCAGGCCGAGCGAGACGCCCGGGTTGCCGAGCTTCACGCGGTCACCGACCCTCAGTGCAACGACGCCGCGCACCGGGCTGTCGTTGACATAGGTGCCGTAGGTGCTGTGATCCTCGAGCAGGGCATTGCCGTCGCGGCGCACGAAGCTGCAGTGATTGCGTGACACCCCTGGCCCGGCCGGCACGTGCAACGTGCGTTCGCCTGAGGGAACCGACCATCCCACGGCCAGGGGGACCACGGAGATCGCGAGGGCACGCCCTTCGTAGACCAGGTGCGTCGGCTGCTCCGCCGACGGCACGTGTGCGACGCGGAATGCGGCGCTCGCCGGTTCGGCCGACCCGGTTCCCGTCAGGTGAGTAACCAGCACGACCTGCCCGGCTGGTCTGCGGATCTCCCCTGCAAACCTGAGCGAACCGAGCGCCGCCGCTCCCCGTGCCAGTGATCTCACACTGACATCGGGAAGGCTGGAAAGCCGCGCCGCAAGACCCAGCGCGTCGCCCGCCCGATCCGACAGCAGGAGCTCAGTGCTGACCCCTGCCGGGCACATCTTCTGCACGAACCTGAGCAGGCCCTGATAGCAGGGCCCGGTCGCAGCCAGCATCGACTCTCGCGTCAGCTCCACCGTATGCGAGGCCCGCTCGTCGGAGAGCTCGACGTCGATTCGCTCCGAGCGCTCCAGCTCGGCCAGCCAGCCGGGGAAGCGGTTCCACAGGTCCTGCTCATTGGCCGCCTGATGCAGCGGATCGAAACGCGTGCGCCGCACAAACGTCGCGGCGATCATTTCGATCCACGCCTCCTGCAGCGCCAGCAGCCCGTGTCGCGGCAGGAGCTCGCTGTGACTGCGTCGCAGTTCCGAGTCACGGTCGAGCGCCGTCAGGACGGCGTAGTGCAGCTCGAGATCGAGATGCAGCACGCGCGCACCCACCGGTTCGGGCGCGACGGCCGCGACGGCGGAATCCACAATACCGCAGACCGGCGTGTCACCTTCAGCGGCCACGCCGAGCAGCACTCCCAGCTGCTCCCGGGAATAGCCTGCGGGCAGTGCGAGCAGCAGCTCCGGGGATCCCGCACGAAACGGGGCCAGCATGCCGTCGAGATGCGCAAAGGCGAGGTCCGCGGGAGTGCGGGCCCGGGCATTCGGCCGGGGCAGCTCGACAACGCTGAGCTCCCGCCAGAAGCGGTTGTACGAATAGAGCGGCGTCAGCCGTGCGCGGCTCCTTGCGGCGGCGCCTGTCAGCACGTTCGCGCCCTCGAGCACGGCGTAACCTTCGCTCTCCGCGATCAGCTCGCCGCCATCCCCCGAACCCCGCGCGAGGATCAGCCGGGCATCGTTGAGTTCGAGAGCTAGCAGGGTCATGGCGTACCGGGTCCGTGGTTCGCTTCGCGTATCACCTGACCTGGAGATTGCGGATGACGTGCGTGTCCACGTATTCCTCGATGTCGAGACCGAGCCGTTCCTGGCGCAATTGCACCTGGTGCAGCACCAGCATGACGATGATGCAGAGCGAGAGCGCCACGAGCGTGGAATTGAACGAAATGCCGAGACCCGCGACCACGCCGGAAACGTCGCCTTCGACGGCCTTGTGCGCCTGCTGCAGCGCATTGCCGATGCCGCGCACGGTGCCAACGAAGCCGATCGCCGGTATCGCCCAGGCGACGAATCGCACCATCCCGAGTTCCGAGTCGAGCCGGTCGCGTTCGACTTCACAGACGCCGCGGGCCGCAACCGAGACGTCCTGAATGCTCCGGGTCGCGCCGAATCGATGCAGCGCCGTCATCAGCGTGCGAGGCAGCAGCTGCGTGCGTATGTCCTCAGGCAGCGCCTCGATCTGCCGCGCGTACTCCCGCGTGTCCTCCGGGAGGATTTTCATGCCCTCGGGCAGGTGCAGGAGGTCCTCTTTCAGCAATCGCTGTCCCCGCTCGACCCGGACAGCCTTGAATCCCATGATCGTCAGCGCCCACAAGGTAAAAATGAAGCAGGTCTCCTGCTCGGGGTCCTTGACGATCACCCAGGGCTTCAGCTCCGGCACGAAGTTCGGGTCCTTCGCCATCCGCGCCAGGTCGGCCGTCCGGATCGCCTCCGCGGTCGGGCGAACCACCATCGCATAGAAGGTCTGCACCGCAATCACTATGACGAGCAGCGTGACGATTTCCAGCAGGAACTCGGAGGACTTCGATTTCTTCATCGGGCGAACTGTAGCTACCATCGTGTGAACCCACTCAGATCAGATATCGACTGGGAATGAGACGTCGAAGTCCGCGCGGACCTTTTCGGTCGGCTCGAAATGCCCGGGTGTCGAACCGACGACGCCTGGTGTGCGCGGCGCGGCGTCCGGTGGCGGCCCTTCCTCCTCCTCGCCAGCGTCTGACGCCTTAGCCTGCGGCGCGGCAGGCGGCGCATTCGCGGCGGGCTTCGACGCTGCGGCGCCCGGATCCGGGGCGTCGGGGAAGTCGGCCGTCGGCGCGTCGGGAAAATCGACCTTCTCGCCGTCGTCCGTGGACTCATTGCCGGCGTCGCCGGCCCCGCCTTCCGCGGCCGGAGCCGGCTGCGCAGACGTCGGTGGCGTGGCGGGTGGCACATCTTGCGCCCGCAACACCGTCATGCCAGCGGCGCAGGCCACGGCGGCGAGTAGCAGCCGGCGCAGGTCGCGGCTACTGCGCGTAACGCGCGATGCGGAATCCGATGTCATTTCGTCTGCCATTTCCATAGTCGCGGAAGGAGAGCCGCAGCTCCGTAACCGACGAGTGCTTCCAGCTCGAGCCGCGCAGGACGTATATCGACCCCTCACCGGTAGCGACCGGATCGACCGCGGCCGCGCTCGCAGGCGGCTGGACAGTGTAGAGGTCGTCGGTCCACTCGGCGACGTTGCCGCCCATGTCGAAGAATCCAAGGGAATTCGGTGCGAAGCTCCCGACCGGCGCGCTCACCACGAAGCCGTCGTCGAGGTCGACCAGCACCTGTGGAACGACCGGTTGCGCGCGGCGATCGGCGAAGTTTCCTGCGCCCGCTGGCACTGGCAGCGATTCACCCCACGGATACTTGCGCAGGCCACCACCGCCCGTGGAGCGTGCGACCCATTCCCACTCCGCCTCGGTCGGAAGCCGGAATCCATTGGTGACCGGCACGACCGCCGCCAGGCTGTCGCCGCGCTTCTCGTACGCCGGAGTAAGCCCGGCCTGAGCGGAGAGCCAGTTGCAGAAAGCCGCGGCGTCCTGCCAGCTTACGTTCACGACCGGCTGGAGATCGAGCTCGAGTGTGTTCTGATTCAGGAAACCCGAACGATGCTCGGGGCGGAACCGCTTGAAGTCGGCGTTCGTGACTTCGCGCGTGGCAAGGTAGAAACGTCGCTGCAGGTTGACCGGCCGTTGTGCCTCGTTGGCGCGCCGACCCGCCTCGCGCCGCGGGCTGCCCATCGTGTAGCTGCCGGCGGGCACGAGCTTGAGCTCCTGTCCTGTCGGGCTGCGCAGCGTCGGCACCAGTGCGACGGTGACCGGCGCCGTCGCGGTGCTGGCCGGTGCCGCGCCCTCGCCGCCCTCGGTGGTGGCGGCCGGCCCCGGCGCGGGTGCGGTAACGCCCTCGAGCAGCGCAACCTCGATGTTCTGCGGCAGCCCCTCACGCGGCGTGACCGTTGCCTTGTGCGTGACGTAGCCGGGTTTCCTGATCTCGATCGCGTGCGCGGTCGCGGGCAGACGCAGGGTCTGGTTTGCCGCCCCGCGTGAGCGTCCGTCGACGAAGAGCTCCGCATCGGCCGGCGTGGCACGGACGATCACCTCGCCGAGGATCGCCTTGAGCGGGATGTCGACCGCCTCGCGCGCACCTGACGCCACCGAAACGTCGCGCCCCGCGGGTTCATAGCCTTCGCGGGACACGGCGATGGCTTGTGACACGTCGGGCCGCACATCCACTTCGAGCGGAGTGCGGCCTCGGTATACGCCGCCAATCGTGACATTCGCGCCGGCGGGCGAACTGCGCACCGCGAGACGACCGTCAGGAATGCCGAGACGCACCGGGCCAATGCTCATGGGCTCGTTGGGCTTGACCTGGATGTCGCTGACCCAGGTCTTGAAGCCCGCACGGCGCAGCTCGAGCCGGTGATTGCCACCCATCAGCTCGATCTCGACCGGCGTGGAACCGCGTGCCTCGCCACCCACCAGTGCCTCGGCGCCGGCCGGATCACTCTTGATCGACACTATCGCCCAACCCGGCACCAGCTTCGGCGCGAGCCGCTGAAGCACGTCCTTGCCCTCGATCTCGAGGTCGGTCGCGAAGTCGAGATACCGCTCCGTGTCGATCAGGATCTTGTGCGGCCCACCCGCGAGCTTGAACTCGCCGGGCGCCTTTCCCGCCTGCTTGCCGTCGATGCTCACCTGACCGGTCACCGGCAGCTCGATCCGCAGGCGCCCGGGCAACGGCTGCAGTCGGAAGCGAAACTGCCGCTCGCCGTCCCTGGCGACCTCGAGCGGGACGCGCAGGGACTCATAGCCCTGGTGCTCGGCAACCAGCATGTACTTACCGGGGCGCAGCAGTCGATTGCCGCCGAAGCCCAGACCCGGCCAGCGGCCCTCGATGCCCAGTCGCTGCGGCGCTGGATCAATGTCGACTCTCACCGGAACTGAGGTAAAGAGATACAGGGCCAGCGCGCCGAGCAGGGCGAATCCGGCCCCGATGCCCACCCGTCGCCAGGGCACACCGCGGCCCGCCTGTGCGTCGGCCGCGCTGCGTCGGATGGCCACGGCCTCGATGGGCGCCTCATCGTCACCCGTGCCCGACACGCCGATAACATCCAGGACCTCCGGCGGTGCCGTCGCGTTATCCGCAGTGCCCGCGATGACTTCGACCAGCCGCTCGCCGCCCTCGATGCGCATGCGCAGCCGGCCACCCGCGACGTCGAGCACGTCGCCACTCCGCAACCACGTTGACCCGGCAATGCGCGCACCGTTGTGCCGTACGTCCGCATCCGCGGATGCCGGCTGCAGAAAGATCTGTCCGTCCTGGGCACCGATCCAGGCCAGCGGGCCAGACACCGGCGCGGGTACGACGATGTCGCTGCCCACGCCGCCGATGGATACCGGCAGATCCTGATCCGGCAGGCGACGCTCACCAAGCGGTTCACGGATGATCAGTTGCGCGCTCAAATCGGTTCCTCGCACCGGATGGCGACCGGTGACGGTACCTGCCCGGGAAGCACCGTCAATTCCCGCCGGACGTCGCGGAAACCCGATCTTGTGCCGACGATGGTGTAACGACCGGGCAGCAGTTCCATCTCCTTGCGCTCGAAGAGGCCCAAGCGGCCGATGCGGTAGATCGTAACGTCAGTCTGGTTATCGGAGGTGAGTGCGACGGCGATCGGCACCTCCGCCGCCGCGACCAGCTTGTCGACCGCCTCGATCTGTCGGCGCAGGACCGGCCCGGCCGGTTCGATCGCGCTCGCGCGCACGAGCGAGTTGCGCGCCGCGGCGCGGACTTCGCTCGAGAAGAGCCGCTCGGGCCGCGCGGCGAAGCCATGCAATTGTGCTTCGAGCGCCGCGCGCGGCTCGGCACGCTCGACGCCCTGCTGTGCAGCAAGCAGGTTCGCGTCGATCGCAAGCGCGCGACGGTAGCCTTCGAGCGCCGATTGCCAGCGCTCCTCTCTCTCGGCACGCTCGGCTTCCGCCAGATGGGTCGCGATGCCTGCATCCCCCTGCGCGCGCGCGACCTGCGCCAGCCCATCCTGCACCTCAGGCGCCCCGGGGCGGATCCGCTCGGCGCGCTCAAATGCCGCCTGCGCTGCACCGTAATCCAGGCGCGCGAGGGCTTCGAGACCCGCCGACATAGCCGCACCGAAGGCGGCGCTCGATTCGGCGGACGCCAGCCTTGCCAGTCCCTGGTTCGCCACCGCGCTGTCGCGGTCGAGCGCGAGTGCCTTGCGATACGCCGCCGCCGCCTCGCCGGATTTCCCCTCGTCCTCGAGGCGTGCCGCGTCGGCGAGCAGGCGGCGAAGCTCGTCGAGGTTGCGCGCGCGCTCGAGACCGCGCTTCGCCTGCGGGTGATCCGGCTGCAGCTTGAGGGCCAGCGAGAACTGCCGCTCGGCCTCTGCAGCGGTGCCCTGCTCGAGCGCGGAATTACCCGCCGTCAGTGCCGTGCGCAAGACCCCGGCCGCGGCCGTTTCGGTCGCGGTGAGATCCGGCATCACACGCTTCAACTCCGCGAGCGCCACGTCATACTCACCGTCCGCAAAGCGCTTGTTCGCGGAGTCGAATCCCTTTCGGGCGCGTTCAAACGCCTCTCCGCCCCAGTCGGCCGCCGATCGCTCGACGAGCTTGTCGAGTCGTTGCCGGGTTCCCGGCAGCAGCCGCTCGAACTCGAGTTTCGCTTCCGCGAGCTTTTTAAGATTGCGCTCCTTCTGCTCGAGCGCATTGGCCTTGGCGGACTCAAGCTGGGCCTGCTCCTGCGGAGTGGGCGCCGCAGCGGTCGGCGGCGGCGGTACCAGGCGCGGCAGGACAAAGAGCACGAGCGCCGCACCGACCAGCAGGATCGCGAACGCGGCGGCGACAAGGCCGCGCCTGAGTCCTTGGCCGCGCGTGGGCTGAACGTCGTCGCCCGTCGTTCGGCGCCAGCGCGGCTCGATCGTCGCAGCTGCGTCCTGCGGTGGGCGCAGCACTGCGCGCGGTACGGCCGCGGCGGGTGCGACCGCGGCCGTCGTGGGCCCAGGCAGCTGCGCGAGCGCTTCGCGCACCACGTTCATGTCACGCGGCCGCTCCTCCGGCGACCGTGCGAGACAGGCAAGCACCAGTTGCGTTAGTGCCGCCGGCACGGGCATGCGTGCAGGGATCGACGCCGCTGGCGGGCCGCCCGACCGTGCAGCGGCGGCGTCGGGATAATGCGGGGGGTAGCCCGACAGCAGCTCGTAGGCCAGCGCCCCAAAGCCATACACATCGTCGGCGATCGCAGGGGGCTCACCGTCCTGCTGCTGGGGGCTGGCGCTGAATGGTGATCCCGGCGGCACTGAGTCGCGCTCGCCGATTCGGGCTGCGACGCCGAGGTCGGACAGTTTGGCCCGGCCATCATCTCCCAGCAGGACGTTCGAGCTCTTGAGATCGCGATGCACGAAGCGCCGCTCATGCAGTGCGCTGAGACCCTGAGTGATGCCGGCGAGTACCGCGACGAGATCAGCCGACGAGCGGCCGCGCCAGGGGCCCAGATCGCCGCCGCTGGCGTGTTCGAAGATCGCAAAGCAGGGATCGGCGTCGATCGCGCCGTCGCAGGCAAGTATGTGCGGATGGTGCAGGTCTGCCTGCAGGCGGGCGGCGTCGAGAAATCGTGCACGCAGCGCGGGCTCCCGCGCCAGATCCGGCGCCAGGATCTTCAGCGCAACGTCACGGTCCCGATCGTGCTCGCGGGCGAGCCATACCTCGCCCCATCGGCCCGCACCAAGTCTGCGCAGCAATGCGAACCGCGCAGCCAGAATCTGCCCGTTCTCGAGCATTCGTCACCCGGACTGGAAGATCAGGGCCGCGTGGCCCCCGGTGGTTCGGCGCCCGCCGCCGTCGAGCTGGTCGCCGCCGGCAGCCCGGTCTCGTTCTCGTAGAGGTCCTTGAGCAGTCGGCGCCATTCGGCGTACTGCTCCTCGGCTGAACCCTTGAGCTCCAGCGTGCGCCCCTCGATATCGATGACCATGGGCTGCACCTCGGCCTGGAACGAGTCGCCGAGCTGCTTCAGTGATTCGCTGTGCAGCTTGATCTCGGCGCGCTTGTCGAAACCGCTCTTGACCGCGTAGATGCCGCCCAGCACCGCCGCGGTCGCCGCCGCCGAGCCCGCGCTCGAGTTCACTTCCGACTCGGCGATGATGCCGCCGATCACGGCGGCCGCACCCAGCACCTGCCGCGTGATCGACTGGCGCCTGGCGAGCGACTCGGCCTCCAGTTCCTCGTGGCTGTATTTGCGCCAGTTGGTATAGGACTCGGACATCTTCGCGCCGAATGTCGTGTAGTGCTCGTTCAGCGTATCGACCAGCGTGTAGTCGCGCTCGCGCACCCGATCCATGCGCTCCATCATCGGATCGCCGGGAGCGGGCAGGCGCACAGTCTTGTAGACGCCCTTGCGATCCTGCGTGAGGTAGCTGCCGAACGCGTACGGCGCCAGGTCGTTTGCGAAGCGCAGATCGGACACCTCGCGAATCGCCACACGCTGCTCGGCGCTCAGCTTGTGGCGCGCGGCGAGCAGGTCGTTGGCGAGCGTGTTGTATACGTTGTCGAATGGATCGCGCGGCTTCGAGATCGTGTCCTTGTAGGCGCGAAGGTCCGCTTCGGCCTCGTACACCTTGGTGAACCACGTGCGGCCGGTGGCGTCCGTCACCGTCACGTCGAGCTTGATCTCGCGTCCGGTGGATTCCAGGATCCGCCCGTCGACATAGACATCCATCCCCGTACCGTCACGAGGCAGCACCCGGGCCTGGCCCCAGTAGCCGGTGTCCTCGAGCGTGTCGCGGATCAGGGTCGGGATATAACGGGACTCGGCGTGGCGCACGTCGGGAAACACCCGCTTCTTTTCGCGCTCCGCCTCGTTCTCCGGAATGTTCGGGTCGAAGAGACGCACGCCGACGTCGAGCAGCTCGTCAGCGGGCACTTCGGCAGTCGCCTTCTCCGCATACAGCCGCGTGATCGGGCGCTGCTGCTGCACCACGCATCCAGACAGCACGAACAACGCGGCGGCCGTGCCGACCAGCGCGCCGAGGAATCGCCTGGTAAGTCTGTCTATCACTAGCTTCCCTTCTTGTACTGACGGTACTCTTCCCAGAGACGTGCGCGCAGCTCGGGATCCTTCTCCTTCATGGCGGCTTCGCGCAACTGGCGCGCCACGATGTCATCGTCGCTGCCGTCCGGGATGTCGGCCGGCACGGAGCCGGGCCCGGAGCTGCCGCCGGCCGAACCGCCGCCCACGCCGCCACCACCGCCCTGCTGCTCGCCACCCTGCTCACCAGCGGACTCGCCGCGACCTCCCGCTTCGCCGCCGTTGCCAGCATCCTCGCCTTCGCCGGCCGACTCGGCCTCGCCGGTGGAACCACCTTCGCCCTTGCCGCTCGCGGCATCGCTGTCCTCGTCCGAGTTACCTTCGTCGCTGCTGCCCTCGCCGCCGCCGCCACCGCCGCCGGCCGCGCGCTCGCGCGACAGGGTTTCCTGCTCCTTGCGCATGCGCTCGTCGAACACTGCAAAGGTCTCATCGAAGCGCCGGTCGATCTGGGCGCGCTTGTCCTCGCTGGTCATCGGTCCGCCGCCGGGCCCACCTTCGCCCGACGCGCCCGGGTAACCCGCCGCGCCGCCGCCCGATGTACCACTTTGTTGCGGTGCGCCACCCGGCGCCCCACCGCCGCCGGCGGTGGAGGAATCTCCGCCGGGCTGCGACGTTTGTCCTTGCCCGGTCTGTGGCGAGCCCTGGGCGGACGGCGAACCGCCGCCCCCAGGCGCATCCGCGCCACCACTCGGTTCCGGGAAACCCGGCGCACCTGTGCCCGGTGCACCTGTCCCCGGCGCTCCAGGCGAGCCTGGGAGCCCCACGCCCGGAAGACTGCCCGCACCTGGAATCACGGGCACGACGGTCACAGTCGGACCACCCGAGGCGCCACCTCCGGCTGGAGGCGCGGATCCTCCGGACGCGCCACCCTCGCTCGACGGCGTAGACCCGCCGGACGCACCACCCTCGGACGAGGGCGTGGATCCGCCGGACGTACCACCTTCGGTCGAGGGTGCGGAGCCACCGGACGGAGGACCGCCCGAGGGCTCGCCGCCCGCGGACTGGGTGCCGCCCGACGGCTGCCCACCCGAGGATGAGCCGGCGGGTGGCTGCCCGCCCGACGACGTAGAAGGAGTGCCACCGCCTGGCTGACCCGATGCGGACTCGTTCGAGGA
>DATJKD010000055.1:0-4065 GCA_035491795.1 Steroidobacteraceae bacterium
CTCGGCCTGGCTCAAGCGTCACGAGCCGGCGGCCTTCGTGGCGGCGCTCATCAACAGCCAGCCGATGGGGTTCTATGCGCCTTCGCAGCTCGTGCAGGATGCGCGTCGCCACGGCGTCGAGGTGCGCCCGGTCGACGTCGATGCGAGCGACTTGGACTGCACGCTCGAGCCCAACGAGAGCGGGGCACTCGCGTTGCGGCTCGGTCTGCGTCTGGTGAAGGGCTTCCCGGAGGCGGCGGCGCTCCGGCTGGTCGAGGCGCGGCGTACCACCGGCTTCGACAGCGTGCAGTCACTTGCTCTGCGGGCACGGCTCGACCGGCGCGAGCTCGGCTGTCTCGCCGCCGCGGGCGCGCTCACGCGGTTGGCGGGGCATCGCCATCGGGCGGCCTGGCAGGTCGCGGGAGTGGAAGCGCCATTACCGCTGATCGACGAGCCCCAGATCGCCGAGGGCATACCGCTGCTGCGCGCGCCACGAGAGGGTCAAGACATCGTGGCGGATTACCGGCACGTGGGCTTGAGCCTGCGTCGTCATCCGATCGAGCTGCTGCGTCCGCGGCTCGCGGCGCGCTCGGTGCTGAGCGCAGCGCGGCTGCGCGAGCATCCCAGCGGCTCGCGGGTGCGTACGGCCGGGCTCGTGGTCACGCGCCAGCGCCCCGGCACCGCCAGCGGGGTCACATTCGTTACGCTCGAAGACGAGACGGGGTACATCAATCTCATCGTGTGGCGACAGATCGCGGAGCGGCAGCGACGCGCGCTGGTCGGTTCGCGTCTGATGGGGGTGACGGGCGAGCTGCAGCTCGAAGGCGAAGTGATGCACGTCATCGTGCACCGGATTACCGATCTGTCGAGCTGGCTCGGCGACCTGGTCGCGCCCTCACGCGACTTCCGCTAGTTTCTACTTGTGCGCGCGACCCGGCCGCGTACCGTCGCCGATGTCGTAATCGTCGAAGTCGCTCAACAGCTCCGACGTGCGTTTCTGTTCGAGCAGCCGCTCTAGCTTGCGCCACGCCGGCTCCGACCCGCGCGGCGCGCCGCGCTTGCGCTTGTCGAGGTCCTGCATGAGCCGATCGACGTCGAGCGACTCCTCGTCGCCCTGGACGGGATCGTCGTCCTCGTCTTCGAACTCTTCGGATTCGGGCTTCTCGCTCATCGCATCGCCTGCGCGTACGAGGTACGCAATTCGCGCGACTTATACTGCGGGCGTCCGACATCGGCAAGATCGGAAATCACGAATCCGCGCCCGGGCTCTGTGGTCGCCGAGGCACAGCGCGCCGGCGATGTCCGTTCAATGCAACAGTGATGCCATCCTGCGCCGAAATGGGGCAACGCGCTCATCTTCGCTGCCGAGCAGTTCGAACACCGCGAGCATGCTGCGACGCGCCACGTCGTCGCCATACATCCGATCGCGCTGCATGAGCGTGAGCCATTCCTCGAGCGCCGCGCCGTAGTCGCCGTCGGCGGCATGATGGGAGGCCAGTGCGTGCCGGGCCGCAGAATTGCCCGGCTCGGCTGCAAGTGCCGCTCGGGCGCTGGCCGCGTCGGGTCCTGCAACGGCGGTTTCGAGGAACCCGAGCCGTGCCCGGAGGGTCGCGAGCGTCGGAAACTGTGGATCCCGGGCGGCGAGCCGGGTGATGGAGGCGGAGGCCCCAGCCGCATCGCGGGCCAGGAGTTGCAGGCCGGCGAGTGCCGCGAGTAATACGGGCTCCTCCGGTCGATCGACCAGCGCGGCCTCGACGGTTCGGACGGCGCCGTTGTGATCGCCGGCCCGGGCCAGTGCGTGCGCCTCCAGGATCGGGTCCCTGGCGTCCGATGCCGGCTCCGCGCCGACTACGTGCCTCTCGATCATCGCGCGGATCGTGGTCTCGGGCTGGACGCCAGTGAACTGATCGACAACCTGGCCGTGATGGATGAGCAGCACCGTCGGGATGCTGCGGATGCCAAAGTGCGCCGCCACCTCCTGCTCCTCGTCGACGTTGAGCTTGGCGAGCAGGAGCCGCCCCGCATACTCCTGAGCAATGCGATCGAGCAGGGGCACGAGCGCGCGGCAGGGCGCGCACCAGGGCGCCCAGAAATCGACCAGGACAGGCACGCGGTTCGACGTCTCGACGACGGCCGTCGCAAAATTTTCAACGGTCGCGATCAGTGTCTGCGGCGTCTCCGGCATAGGGGCCTCCGTGGGCCGCAGATTCTCAGCGTCGCGTGGCGGTCTGGCAATGCGCGCGCCGGACCACCGCAGCCCAGCCGACGCCTGACCACGCTGCGAACTGGCTATACTCCCGTCCCCCTAAAACAAGCCGGAATCAAGGGGATACAGGAGGTTCGTGATGCATGGAAAGAAATGGATCGGCGTCTGTCTCATCGCCCTCTGCGGCGTGTCGGGTAACGCGCTGGCGGATTGGAAGGGCAAGGGCGAGCTCGGTGCTTCGCTCGCCAGCGGCAACAGCGAGAACGAGGCGGCAAACGCCGCGCTCGAGGTCAAGAACACGCGCGACAAATGGACACACACCCTGGGGCTGGCCGGTAACTACGGCAGCGACGGTTCGGTAACCACAGCGGAGCGGTGGGAGGTTCGCGGTCAGTCCGACTATGCCTTCACGGACCGTGCGTACTGGTTCGGCGCGGGGCGTTATGAGGACGACCGGTTCAGTGCATTCGACTACCAGGCGTCGCTCTCGACCGGTCTGGGGTACAAGATCATCGACACCGAACGCACCAAGTTCTGGGTCCAGGCCGGCCCCGGTTATCGCTTTGCCGAGGTACGCGAGACCGGCGAATCTGAGGATGGCGTCATCTTGCGTGGGGACATGGGCTTCCAGCACCAGCTCACCGATACAACCAAGATCGTCGACCGGTTTCTGGTCGAGAGCAACTCCGACAACACCTACATGCAGAACGATCTCGGCCTCGAGGTGACCATTACGGGCTCGCTCGGCCTGCGGCTCGCTTACCAGGTCCGGCACAACACCGATGTACGCCCGGGCGTGGAGAAGACCGATACTCTCACCACCGTCGGATTGATCTACGAAACCAAGTAAGCTCACCACCATGAGAGCGCCTGCGGATGCGCGGCCCGAGCCGCGCTTCCTGTATCGCGACGCGGTCGACCTCGACACCGAGGTCGGCCGGCGCATCAACTCGGACTTTCTCGGCAACGAGGAGACCATCGTTCGGCGTCTGGCCGACGAGGCCCGGCTGTCGGCTGCGGATCAGGCCAAGGTGCGGGCGTCGGCAGCGCGGCTCGTCGAGTCGGTGCGCCGCGAACGTGCCGCGAAGTCCGGCCTCGACGCGTTTCTGCGCAAGTACGACCTGTCCTCGCAGGAAGGCGTAATCCTCATGTGCCTGGCGGAGGCGCTGCTTCGCATTCCGGACGACGACACCGCGGACCGGCTGATCGCCGACAAGATCCGCGCCGGCGACTGGGAGAGTCACCTGGGCGACAGCGAGTCGCTGTTCGTCAACGCATCGACCTGGGGCCTGTTGCTGACCGGACGGATGGTGTCGCTTGACGACTCCGAGCGCGGCGCACCCAGTGGCTTCGTCTCGCGGCTCGTCACCCGGATGGGCGAGCCCATGGTGCGTGGTGCAATGCGCCAGGCAATGCGCATCATGGGTCACCAGTTCGTGATGGGTCGGACCATTGACGAGGCGCTCGAGCGATCGCTCAGGGGCGAGAACGCGCGCTACCGGTACTCCTTCGACATGCTGGGCGAGGCAGCGCTCACCGCGCCGGACGCCGAGCGCTACCTTGCGGCCTACCGCGCAGCGATCGAGACCGTAGGACACGCGATCCCGGCGGGCACTGCCGTGGAGGCGGCTGCCAGCATCTCGGTCAAGCTGTCCGCACTGCACCCACGCTACGAGCGCAGCAATCGCGGTAGCGTACTTGATGAGCTCGGCCCGCGGCTGATCGAGCTCGGCCGCGCAGCTCGCGACGCGGGTGTGGCCCTCACCGTGGATGCGGAGGAGAGCGAGCGGCTCGAGCTGTCTCTCGAGCTGGTCGAGGCCGTTTGCCGCGCGCCGGAGTTGAACGGCTGGCACGGCTTCGGTCTCGCCGTCCAGGCATAT
>DATJKD010000056.1:0-4360 GCA_035491795.1 Steroidobacteraceae bacterium
GAGTAGATCTGCGGCAGATGCCGCGCGATGCACGCCCAGGAATCGCCCCCGTTGCTGCTCGCCCAGACTTCGCCGCTGGTGTTGCCGAAGTAAAGACCCGTGCGCGGGTGCGTGTCGGCGCACATCGCCTGGCGGAACACCGTGAACCACGCTTGCGAGCGTGGCAGCCCGCGGTCCTGCCTGCGCCAGCTCCGACCCGCGTCGCGGGTGACGTACACCGCCGGCTTGCCACCGACCGAGGTACGGGGCCACACAGTCGTGCCATCCATCGGGAACACCCACGCGGTATCCGGTTCCATCGGATCGAGCACGATCGGGAAACCGATGTCGCCGATCTTCCTCGGCATCGCCGAGCCGATCCGAGTCCAGCGCCGGGCGGGCCGGTCGATGCGATAGATACCGCAGTGGTTCTGCTGATAGAGCCGGTCGGGCTGTGCCGGATGCAACACGACGCTGTGCGGATCGTGACCGAAGGCAACGTTCGGATCCGGCAGGAAATCCGCCGCGACCCCCTCGTTGAGCGGCGCCCAGTCGCGCCCGCCATCGGTCGACTCGAACACGCCGCCGATCGAGATGCCGAGATACAGGTGCTTCGGATCGCGCGGATCGACGATTACCGAATGCAGCAGCTCGCCGCCAGGCGTTCCGAGCCCGGGTGCCCACTGCGGCCGCATCGGGTGATCGTTGAACCCGACCACCGACTCCCAGGCATCCCCGCCGTCTGCCGAATGGAACAAACCCGCGGGCGAGCTGCCCGCGTACCAGGTGCCCGTCTCGGCTGCGTGACCGGGCGTCAGCCAGAACACGGCATCTACGGCCCGTGGTGTCTCGCCGTCCGCGGCCTTGCGGAAGGCGGGCGGCTTGCTCGCTTCCTTCCAATGACGGCCGCGATCGGTCGAGCGAAACACCGTCGGCCCGAGGTGGCCGGTCTTCGCTCCCATCAGCAGCACCCGCGGCTCGCGCGGATCCTGGACGATGTGATGGATAACGTGGCCGAGAAACTGCGGCCCGCTGAGCTTCCATGTGCGGCGCCGCGCGTCGCTGCGCAGGGCGAATGCCCCTTTACGGGTTCCGATCCAGATCGTCATCGGGGGACATTCCTCCGACTGGCGTGCCCCGATTATTTCATGGTCGGCATGACGAACTGCGCGCCCTCGCGCGTTGCGGTTGGCCAGCGCGAGGTAACGGTCTTGAGCCGCGTGTAGAAGCGCACGCCATCCGGGCCGTGCACGTGCAGCGGGCCGAACAGCGACCGCTTCCAGCCGCCGAACGAATGAAACGCCATTGGCACGGGAATTGGCACGTTGACGCCCACCATGCCTGCCTGCACCCCCTGCGCAAAGCGACGCGCGGCTTCGCCGCTTGCGGTGAATATCGACGTGCCGTTTCCGTACTCGTGCTCGTTGACGAGCGCGAGCGCGGATGCCAGGTCAGGCACCCGCACGACGCAGAGTACCGGCCCGAATATCTCCTCCTTATATATACGCATCGTGGGCTCGACCCGGTCGAAGAGACACGGCCCCAGGAAGTGCCCTTCCTCGTGCCCGGTGACGCGAAGCTCGCGCCCATCCACGACCAGGTGCGCGCCCTCCTCGACACCGAGATCGACATAGCCGCGCACACGGTCGAGGTGCTCGCGCGTAACCAACGGTCCCATCTCGACGCCTTCCGCGGTCCCGGCGCCGATCTTGAGCCGTCCGATCACCTCGGTCAGTCGCCCGACGAGACGATCGGCTGCGTCACCGACTGCCACCGCAACCGAAATCGCCATACAGCGCTCGCCGGCCGATCCGTAGGCCGCACCGAGCAGGGCGTTCGCGGCGATGCCGCTGTCGGCATCGGGCATCACCACCATGTGATTCTTTGCGCCGCCCAGCGCCTGCACGCGCTTGCCATTCGCGGACGCCGTCCGATACACGTGCTCGGCGATCGGTGTGGAGCCCACGAAGCTCACGGCCGCCACGTCCGGATGCGTGAGCAGCGTATCGACTGCCTCGCGATCGCCGTTGATGACGTTCAGCACGCCGTCGGGCAGACCGGCCTCTGTGAGCAGCTCGGCGAGGCGCAGCGGGCAGCTCGGATCCTTCTCCGACGGCTTGAGCACGAAGGTGTTGCCGCAGGCGATCGCCACCGGGAACATCCACATCGGCACCATCGCCGGGAAATTGAACGGCGTGATGCCCGCGCACACGCCTACCGACTGCCGCATCGACCAGCTGTCGATCCCCGTACCCACGTTCTCGGTGAAGTCGCCACGCAGCAGGTGCGGGATCCCGCACGCGAACTCGACGACCTCGAGCCCGCGGATCACCTCGCCGCGCGCGTCCGACAGCACCTTGCCGTGCTCGAGTGTGATCAGCCTCGCGAGCTCGTCGGCGTGCGCCTCGATCAGCGCCTTGAAGCGGAACAGCACGCGCGCGCGCGACAACGGCGGCGTCGCGGACCACGCGGGAAGAGCGCGGCGCGCAGCGGCGACGGCCGCTCCCGTCTCCGCCGCATCGGCGAGCGCGAGCTGGGCGCGTACCTTGCCGGTGGCCGGGTCGTACACCGGCGCTTCCCGCCCGGATCCGCCTGCGATCGCGCGTCCGTCAATGAAGTGCCCGATCGATGTTGTGTGCGCATCCGTGCGCGGCTCGGCGGCCTGCGCAGCGCTTCGAAGGGTCGTGCTCATGTTCCGCTCCTTCCGGTTCCCGCGTCGCGAGCACCGGTTTGCATACGATACGTCCACCCGGGAGGGATACGCGAGCCGCAGACCTCACGGGCGCCGTCAGGGGACGGCCGCGTTCCCGCTTCGCCGCTTGAACCGTGCCGTGTGTTCCAGAGTCGTGGTGCCAGACCCCTCGTCCGGCGTCGTGACGAAGCGCAGCGTCGCCTCGTCGCCGCTCAGGGTCAGGTGCGCGAATCCCCACACCAGGCCGCTCGCCCAGTCGGTTGCGAGCTCGGGATAACGCGCGAGTTGGTGACGCATGAACGCCGTATTGAGCGCACGCTGCTTCGCCGCCGCTCCGGACACGATCGCTGGCAGCGGCGCCACCGTCGAGCGCGGCAGCGCCTGACTGCAGTCGTCGTAGTGCAGCTCGAGTGTGTGGTCGTGCCCCGCGAGGTAGGCATCGGCATAGCGACACAGGGCAGGCAGGATCAGCCGGCGCAGCACCCGCGCCTGCTCGTACTTGCTGCCGGCCGAGGACCAGAGCGGATGGTGTCCGATCACGATCTTCCAGCGGGCATCCGACCCGGCAAGCGAGCGCTCGAGCCAGGCGACCATGTCCCGCTCCGAGCGGGTCTTCGGGATCACCCATCGGTCGGGATCTTCGCGCCGTGTCGGGCGAAGCTCACTCGCATCATCGGCGAGGGCGTCCTCATACACCGTCTGCCCGCCCAGCAGGACCGTGGTATCGATGACGAACAGCTCGACCGCGCCCTGCGCGGCGGGTGGCCTCACGCTATAGATGATTCCGTCCATGTAGAACGGCGCGGTGCGGGTTAGATAGTCGACCTCCGCCATCGCGCCGGCGCGCGAGGTCTTCCAGTCGTGATTGCCGAGCGCGGCGTAGATCCGGAAATCCGCGCCGAGCTCCGCAAGGGGTCCCAGGGGCTCGCGAAAGATAGTCTCGAACCGCGTCGCATCGTCGCGCCCGTCGGTGCCGAGCGTGGCGCCGTTGGGATAGATATTGTCGCCGAGCATGGTCGCGAAATCGCATTGCCATTCGTCGCACCAGTCCCGCATCGCGTTTGCGACCGGCGCCAGGCCGCTTGCCGCCACCCATGAGCCGTTCCGGTACTGCGTCATCGCGGGCGGCCGAAACTCCTCGGGCGGTCGTTTGTCCTCGCCCCAGTCCCTGCGCTCCGCAGCGATGAACTGCTCGCGGGTCCGCGGCGGCTCGTAGTCCTCCCCCTCGAGATAATCGAGGTGGTAGCCGTGATCGCCGAAGACGAGGATCCCGATGTCGCGTACCGGCACCGCGGGTGGCGCGGGGGCTGTCCGCTCGGGCTGCGCACAACCCGCGAGAAGTGCGAGCGACAGCGGCAGCCAGGGGCGCTTCACGCGTAACGGTCCGCAAGCACCGCGGCCACGTCCTCGACGCTGCCGTGGACCGGCCCTTCCGCCTCGAGCTTGAGCGTCGTCACTGCCGCGGCCCAGCGCGTCGCGTCGGCGGGCGACGCGGAAAGCCGCCGCGAGGTGTACGAGCCGACGCAGGTGTCGCCTCGGCCGCTCCGACCGCGCAGCGGCCGCGGCAGAAACGGTGCCTCGTGCACCTGCCCCGAGGCGAGCACCAGCAGTCCGTCCTTGTGCGTGAGCACGACCTCGCGCGGTCCGAATGCGGCGAGCGCCGTGGCGGCGGCGTGGATGTCGGAGTGC
>DATJKD010000057.1:0-17304 GCA_035491795.1 Steroidobacteraceae bacterium
CGTGCAGCGAGCGCGTACCGCCCGTCGCCTCAAGCTCGGTACGGAAAGTGTCCTCGGGAAACCATGCATAGCCCGCGCCCATGCATGCTGCATGGATCGACGTTGCCTTGTGGGATACCGTCCAGCGAGATCAACCGCGCCGGCGATCAGCGCTTCGACGCCGCCGAGGACTGTCTCGTAGAGCTCGATGCGCGTGTCTGGCTGCTCGTAGGCGAAGGCCTTGAGGCAATCGAGAAGCAGCCAGGTCGGATAGATCACATCGACGGCGGGTCGTATCTGCGGTTCCTGGCCGCGGGCGAGCTCGGCGGTCGCGCGCTCGAGCCTTGCTGCCTCCGCGACTAGGGCCTTGACAGGCCGATAGAGCAGCTGGCCGGTGGGCGTAACCGCCTGACTCAACGACGGCCACGAGGGCGTTCCATGGTCCAAACCGATGCGGGGGAGACATTCATTCACCCAGTCGATAGATAGGCACTAAAAAATCCTCTCTTAAATCGACGGGCCAAATGCAAAATACATGTCGCTCAGAGGCCAGAGCCGAAGCACTTACCCGTCGCAACAGCAGAGAGTTGACATGACAACCACCCAGAAATCCGCGGAGCTCCTTGGCCGCATCCTGATCGCCGCAATGTTCATCGATGCCGGCGTACCGAAAATAGGCGCCTTTGCCGCTACGCAGGCCTACATGGCGAGCGCCGGGGTCCCGGGTGCACTGCTGCCCGCAGTGATCGCGCTCGAAGTGCTGGGGGGTATCGCGCTCATCCTCGGCTATCGCACGCGCATCGTCGCGATGGCGATGGCGGCCTTCACCGTGCTCGCGGCGTTGCTCTTTCACGGCGCGCCGGATCAGATCCAGCACATCCTGTTGATGAAGAACATCGCGATCGCCGGCGGGTTGCTGATCCTGGCAGCCAGGGGAGCAGGGTCCTGGTCGCTCGATGCCCGAAACGCTGGACTGGCCGCGCCTGGGGACGTTCTGCGGAACACGTGATCCGTCGCAAGGCGCGCCCCGCGCGTGCCTCCCCGGCCGGCATGCACACTAAGGAGAATTGCATGAGAAAGCGGAAGCTACAGACCATAGTCGAATCGGTACCCGCGTCCGACGGCGCGGGCGTAAAGCTGCGCCGCAGCCTGGGCGGTGCGCGCAACCTGCGCATCGACCCCTTCCTGATGCTCGACGAGTTCTATTCGGACGATCCCGACGATTACATCGCGGGCTTCCCGTCGCATCCTCATCGCGGATTCGAAACCGTCACCTACATGCTGGACGGGCACATGCGGCACGAGGACAGCTTCGGCAATCGTGGCGACCTCGGTCCGGGCGACGTGCAGTGGATGACAGCCGCGCACGGCATCATCCATTCCGAGATGCCGCAGCAGACCGAGGGACGCATGCGCGGGTTTCAGCTCTGGATCAACCTTCCGGCGCGCGAGAACATGAAGGGCGCCGCGTGGCGGGACGTCCCTTCGCGCGAGATTCCGACGGTGGCGCTCGAAGGCGGCGGGCAGGCGCGCGTGATTGCTGGCACGCTCCGGCAGGGCGCGGTGGTGACGCGCGGCCCGGTCCAGGGAGCGAGTACCGAGCCGCTTTATGTCGATCTGCGCCTGCCGCCCGGGGCGCGGGTCAGCATCCCGCTGCCGCCGGACCACAATGCCTTCGTCTACGCATACGAAGGCACGGCATCTGTCGGCGACGACGGGCGCACGCTGCCGGTGCGCGCCGCCGGGCTTCTGACGCTCGGCGAGGCGGTGGATATCACGGCCCACGAACAGGGAGCGCAACTTCTGCTGATTGCCGGCCGCCCCATCGGCGAGCCGATCGTGCAGTACGGGCCCTTCGTGATGAATACGCGCGAGGAGATCGAGCAGGCGATCGCGGACTACCAGAGCGGTCGACTCGCCATAAACGCGGCGTAGCGGCTGCCGGCGCGCAGCGAAAACGTGAACAGCGTCACTGTCGTCCGGGATTACATCCCGCGACACGCATCCTGCTGTGCCCGCGCAAGTGTCTGTACCACAAGGGTGGCCCGCCGCTGGCACAGCGCTTGCACCGCTCTGCATGCATGGTTGCAGCAGGGGCTTAGGTCAAATGCGCGCTCACAGGGGTCTAGCCGCCGTCACGCTTGCGTTTATTGCCACGACGGCGGCGTCGCACACCGGCTCGGCGTTGCAGATCCGCGCCGGTACAGGCACGCCAGCCACTGTCACGGAAGGTAACGACTACCCGTTTCTCGCCAAGCCGCTGGCCATCACGGTCGACGGCGTGCTCGAGGCAACCGGAGCCGGCAAGCTGACATTCGAGTATCTCGGTTACGAGGCCGTCGGGATCAACACGTTTCTGGTCGAAGGGGAGGACTGCTTCACGACGGGCGGCAGCAAGGTGGGCGCAACCTGCAGCGCGACAACGGCCGGCGGGATCGTCGACTTCCAGTTCCGAAGCAGTCCCGGTGGAGATCCGTCAGTCGCGGCCTGGAGCAACCGGGCGCCGCCGGGTTCGACGCAGCGCTACAGCGTCGGCGTCGTTGAGGAAGCGCCAAATACCTTTCTGATTCTCTGGAACTCCGGCGGCCCGGACGACTACGACGACCTGGGCGTCCGTGTCGTTTTCGAGCCGGAGTCGCGGCGCAACCGGGACAGGCTCGGTGTGATGCTCGCAGGTCTGGTCGGCGCGGTCGGGTTCGTCCGGCGCCGCAATCGCGAGGCCTGAGGGGTCAGGCTTTCGCAGTCATGGGCGTCCGGGGCATGCGGGGCCCCGGACGCCCGGGTCCATCGCTCAGCGCGTCAGTCGATAGATGAGAAGCGCCGCGCGCTTCGTCAAGACCGGCAGCAGCGCGAGATCAACGTATTCCCCCGGCGCGTGTTCGTTGCCGCCTTCAGCGCCCAGGCCGTCGAGACACGCGAGACCTTCCGCGACGAACGAGACATCCCCCGCGCCGCGCTCAGCGGGGTCCTGTGCGACGATCTCGCCTTCGCCGAGGTCCTGGCTGACACGGTCGAGCGCGGTCAGCAGCTCCCGATTCGCGTCGGTCGGCGTCATGGCGGGGTATTCGCCCACGACTTCGATCATGGCATCGGTCCGCGGGAGATGCGTCGCAACGATTGCCGTCATGCGTTCGCGCGCCGCATCGAGCTGCGTGTTCGACAAGTAACGGATGTCACCCTCCACGCGGACCTCGCGCGGAATCACGTTGGTCTTGCCGAGCGCCGTGCCGCTTTTGCTCGCCGTGTCATAGGCAACGTCCGTACCGCCGACGATCACGGATGGATTGATGGTCAGATACGGCTCGCGCAGCTCGTCGTGAATCCGCGCCAGGATGCGCGCCGTCTCGTAGATGGCGCCATCCCCACGCTCCTCGCGGAAGATCCCGGAGGAGTGCGCCTGTTCGCCGGTGACGTGCAGCCGCCAGGTGCCGACGCCGCGCCGGCCGATGACCGCGACGCCCGGCGATGAACCCTCGAAGGCGAGCGCTGCATCGCTGTCGTGGGCAACTGCCTTGAGCGGCTCGCGTGCCACCGACGGCGGCAGGCCTGCGTCCTCCTCGTCGCCGGTCAGCACGACGGTGATCCGGCGGTCAGAAAGCACACCCGCCGCCGCAAGCGCGCGCAGCGCCTCGACGATCACCAGATTGCCGCCTTTCATGTCCGACACGCCGCTGCCATAGGCGCGGTCGCCCTCGCGGCGAAACGCTTCCTTTTCAAGCACCGTGTCGAGATGGCCGATCAGGAGCAATCGCTTGCCGCGGCTGCCTCCACGCACCGCCACCAGATGCCCGGCGCGCGCCATCGCCGGCGGCAGCTCCGCCCAGCTCGTCTCGAACCCGAGCGCCTCGAGTTCCCGCGCATACACGGCGCCGACGCGACGCACACCGGCGAGATTCTCCGTTGCGCTCGGTATATCGACCGTCTCCTTGAGCAGCCCGATGGCAGGTTCGCGGCGACCATCGATCGCAGTGACGATCCGCTGTTCCGGCTCGCTGAGATCGGCGCCTGACGCAGGGCTGAGCAGCAGGCTGGCGACGATCGCGGCGACGACACGCATGGCGGTGACCCCCCTGGAAAAGTGGCAGACGTTAGCACGGCCGAACAGAACCTTCGCGAGGCGCGCGCGGATCGGCGGCACGTCGGTCGTGTCCGACACGCCGACGATCCCTTCTCCGGCAGTCCTCCGGTTCGCCGGCGCTAGGCTGCATTCGACCCGGCTCGCACGGGCTCGACCGCCCGTCAGCCGGTAAATCTCTGCAGGGCAGGAGCCAGATGATGATGAAGAAGCGCAGGAGTCACGAACGTCACGTCCAGGGCGAAGGCGACTATGCCTCCGATCGCCGCTATCGCAGACACCTGAGGGAATACCTGGAGCGCGCGGACGTTGAAGCGGAGGCCCGCGCTGCCGAACCCGGGACTGCCGATGAGGCACGCGAGCTGCTGGAAGCCGAAAGGGAAGGTCGCGAACGTGCGAACGCCGAGCGGGACGAGCACGCCAGCTCGAAGGCGCGTGGCTGAAATCAGTCGGCGTCGCCCAGGCGGGCCTCGATCACCGCCCAGTTGAACTGTTCAATCACGTCTGAGACGAAGCGGCCGCGATCCTTTGGCGCGTAGTCGAACAGCCAGGCGTGCTCCCAGAGATCGATCAGCAGCAGGAGGTCCGTCATCGCCGGAACGGATACCTGGTGCAGGTCGATCCAGACGTTGTGCAGCCGGCCGGTGGTCGCGCTCCTGACGAGTGCGATCCAGCCGATGCCGCGCACCGATGCGAGCTCGCGGACATCGGAGCGCCACTGCCCGTAGCCGCCAAAGCTACGCTTGAACTCGGCGGCGAGCGCTCCCGAGCGCTGCATGGGCGTCGCCTTCCCGGACAGGGCATCGAAGAACAGCTCATGCAGCGCAACGCCGTTGTGCTCAAATGCGAATCGGCGGGCGAACGCCTCGGCGTCTGTTTCCCGCGTCGCCTTGGTCGTAAGCTTGTTGAGTTGCTCGACATACCCCTGGTAGAGGCCGAGGTGCAGCTCGAGCGTGCGACCCCAGATGCGTCGCACGCGGGCGAGATCGAATTGGCGAACCTGATGTGGCACGGCGCGGCCTCAGACTGAGAACCCGAAGATCGATTCGGTTGGGGGATCCTCGCGGTACCTGTCGAGGGTCGCCATCGGCATCGAGCGGCACGAATCGTAGGAACACGCCCACAGGGTGAACGCAATGAAGAGTGACGGGCACCGCTGGATTTTCCTGCCGATCGTGCTCCTCCTGACGCTGCTGGGCGGCATCCTGTACATGTCGCGCGAAAGCTTCACGCGACTCGAGGCAGCGGCCGAGCGCGTTCGCATCGCGCAGGAGCGGCAGACCCAGCTGGCCGAGTTCCTGCTGCTGGTGACCGAGGCCGAAACCGCTCAGCGCAGCTACCTGCTGACGCGAAAACGCCAGTACCTCGCGCCCTACGAGAAGGCCGCCGCCGAGTTGCCGGCACACGTCGAGTGGCTGCTCGACGACTATGAACTGCACGGGCCCGTGTCCAATGTGCAGCGCATCCAGTGGCTCGACGGTCTTACGGCCGGCAAGCTCCACGAGATCGGCGAGTCGATCGATCTCTACCAGAGCGGGGGCATCCGCAGCGCAATGGCACTGGTGCGGACCGAGTTCGGTCGCAAGCAGATGGACGAGATCCGCGAGGTCGTGTCCGGCCTCCAGATCGAGGAGGGCCTGGCGGTCGCCGCCGCAGTGCAGTCCTGGCGGCGCGAGCTGTGGGTCGGGCGCTGGCTGATCATCGCGGCAACCGCGCTTGCGATGCTGCTCGTGATCGCGGGGGCGTTGCTTGTCATGCGCGACGTGCGTCGTCGCCGGGAGCACGCGAGACAGCTCGAGGAGCACAACGCGGAGCTCGATGCGCAGGTGCGCAGCCGCACCGAGGCGTTGTCAAACCTGTCGAGTGAGCTGCAGCGCGTATCGGAGCGGGAGAAACGTGCCCTGGCGCGCGAGCTGCACGACGAGCTCGGGAGCCTGTTGATCGCCGCCAAGATGGACGTGTCGTGGTTGCGCAAGCGCCTGCCCGCCGACGACCCCGATGTCGCGCTGCGCTGGAACCGGGTGCTCGCGGGGCTCGACGAAGGGGTCGATCTGAAGCGACGGATCGTCGAGCATCTCCGCCCGACGCTGCTCGATAACCTGGGCCTGATCCCGGCGCTCAAGTGGGTGGTGGAGGAGTCCTGCGGGCGCGCCGGGATGCGCTGCGTCGAGCGATATCCGATGGAGGAGATCCGCCTGACGGACGACGCGTCGATCGCCGTGTTCCGCGTCGTGCAGGAATCGCTGACCAATATCGTGCGTCATTCCGGGGCAAGCGCGGTCGAGCTGGCGGTCGACCTCTCCGGTGGGGACCTGGTGCTGCGGATCCGGGACGATGGCAAGGGTATCGCGCCGGACCGCATGTCGAACGTTGTCGGCTCTCACGGCATCGCCAGCATGCAGCACCGCGTGACGAGCCTCGGCGGCCAGTGGAAGATCCAGAGCCCACCTGGGAGCGGCACGCTGATCGTCGTGCGGCTGCCGCTGTCCAACGTCCTGCTCAAGGACGACGTCGCCGCGTGAGGCGTCAGGCGCGGTCGTCGCGCAGCTCTTCGAGGACGCCCGGCAGGCGCTCGTACTCGCGCGCCTTGTCGAGAAAGTGACGCACGCCCAGCGACAGCGCCATGCGGCGGTATTCGGGAAGATCGTAGTTCGTGAACACGACGACCACGGGTGCGCCGCTGGCGTGCCGCGCGAGCTCGCGCAGGACGCCGAACCCGGTCCCCCGGCGAAGATGAAGATCGAGGATCACCGCGTCGCAGCGCTCGTGCCGTATCGCCTCGACGGCGGCGGTCTCGGTGTCGACGGTGCCCGCCAGCTCCACTCCGGGCAGTCCGTCCAGCGTCTCGCGCAGCCGTTCCTGCAGCTTCGACGAGTCCTCCACGAGCAGCACACGCAACGGCGCGCGCCTCGGGAGGTCTCGTCGAACTTCATCGATCACGGCGGGGATCATCCGGCACCTGTTCAGCTGGCATTGCGCCCGCCTTCGCACAGCAGTCCGGACGCAATTTCAAGCCTCACTGTAGCAGGACCCGCGCGGGCTGGCTGTCGGTGCGGTCCTACGGACCTCATTGGATCAAGCCGTTGCGCAGCGCGTAGGTAGTCAGATCCGCGTTGGTCTCCAGGTGCATCTTGTCGAGCACCCGCGTGCGGTAGGTGCTCACCGTCTTGACGGACAGACACAGCTCGCCCGCGATGTCCGAGACCGCACGCCCCGCGGCGAGCTTGCAAAGCACCTGGAATTCGCGTTCGGACAGCCGGGCATGCAGCGGCTTGTCGGCATCCTGGTCGAGCTCGGAAACGAGGAGCTCCGCGAGCGCGGGGCTGACGTACCGTCGCCCGTCCAGGATCGCGCGCACCGCCTTGAGCAGTTCGTCGGGCGCACCTTCCTTGGACAGGTAGCCGCGTGCGCCGGCGCGCAATACGTTGAGCGCATATTGCCGTTCCGGCAGGCCGCTCATCACGAGCACCCGGGTGCTGTACCCGGCGGCGCGGATGTGGCTCAGGATGTCGAGGCCGCTGCGATCGGGCATGTTGATGTCGAGGATCAGCAGGTCCCACCGACCGCTGCGCAGCGCATCGAGCGCCTCGCGCCCGGTCGATGCGTCACCGATCTCGGTGATGCTGGGGTCCTCCTCGAGGAACTGGCGCAGACCGGCACGCACCACCGCGTGATCGTCGGCGATCAGGACTTTCGCCATGCGATGCTCCCTCAGACCGCGGCCGGCGCGTCGGAGCGCTGGTATGCCGCAAGCTTGTTATAGAGCGTCTTGAGGCTGCAACCCAGCACCTCGGCCGCGCGGCGCTTGTTGCCCATGAAATGGCCGAGCGTAGCCTCGATCAGGCTGCGTTCGACGTCGGCGAGACGCGTGCCGATCGGGATGCGCAGCTCCGGCTGTCCGGACACCACCGTGGACTGCATCGCCTCGGGTTCGAGCTCGAGCAGGTCGTCGCAAAGAATGTACGCACGCTCCACGGCATTGCGCAGCTCGCGGACATTGCCCGGCCAGGTGTGAGCTCGCAACGTGGCGCTGGCCGCGGCGCTGAACTTCTTGTCCGTACCGTGCGCGCGGTTCAGGTTCTCGAGGAAGTGACGGCCAAGCAGCGCCGCGTCGCCTTCGCGTGCACGGAGCGGTGGCACGTCGATCGGAAATACCGCCAGCCGGTAGAGCAGGTCCTCGCGGAGCTGACCGTCTCGCACCGCCTGGCCCGGATTCCTGTTGGTCGCCGCGATGACGCGCAAATCGGCGCGCAGCTCCTCGCGGCCACCGATGCGATAGAAAGTGCGGGTCTCGAGAAAACGCAGCAGGCGCACCTGGAGATCGAGCGGCATCTCGGTCACTTCGTCCAGTAACAACGTGCCGCCTTCCGCCCGTTCGATGAGACCGCGATGCGTGCCGACCGCGCCGGTGAAGCTGCCCTTCTCGTAGCCGAAGAGCTCCGATTCGATTAGCGTGGGCGGCAACGCGCCGCAATTGATCGCTACGAACGGCCCGGCGCTGCGCGCGCTCGATTCATGGATCGAACGCGCGACCAGCTCCTTGCCGCTGCCGCTTTCACCACACACGAGCACGGTGGCCTCGGTCGGTGCGACGCGCGCGATCAGCTGAAGTACGGCGTCGATCGCGGTCGAGCGTCCGATCAGATGAACCCGGCCCCGGTTGTCCCGGTCATCGACCGCTCGGGGTTCTGAAAGATCTGCCGACTGTAATTTTTCCATGGCGCATATCTAAACCCGGCCCCGAAGCACTACAAAAGGGGCTGGGACCTATTGCTGCCTAGGACCGATGGAGATCTCGTGTCCGCTTCCGTCCTACAGTGCCAGGAGAGTCGGGCGACAGCGCGGGCTTCGCGCTCTGAGCGCCGCCGTCAGAGCGCGGTCCTGCCCAGCGTTGCCTGGATCTCGCGCTCCCAGTTGGCGAGCTTGTCGTCGGGCTCGCGGCCGAGCATCGCCGCGAGCTGCGTCAGTGTATTCACCTGCGTGCGGACGGCGGCGTACGCGGTCGGATCGAGCTCCTTTGACCAGAGTCGCTCGTGGGCCTCGATGAGCGATTTCAGCCATGGCTGAAGCAGGCCAGGCTCGACGTCCGGCCGGCGCAGCAGCGACAGCAGCGCCGCCGCGAGGCGCGCATCCTCGCCCCAGACAAACACCTGCCCGGCACTCTCGAGGCGATCGCGCACCGCGCGCACGAGCTTCCCCTGCTCGTGGCGTGCCAGCTTTGGATTGCGCGCGAGGAACTTGAGGAGATCGGCCCCGTGCGCGGTTGCATGTACCCAGCCCTTGCCAGGCTCGAACCCGCGGAGGTCCCGTTCCTCGGCGAGCGAATCGGCGCCGACCGCGAGTGTCTCCTCGAACGCGGACTGCGACATGAACGGCGCCTTCAGATCGTAGGCGGCGAGCACCGAGAGATCGAGCAGCGAGAAGGAGCGTTGCAACGTGCGATCGTCCGGCGGCGAGCCGAGACCGCTGCGCGCGTCCGCACAGAGCCGACTACGGATGCGCTCGAGATCGGCGGGCGCCAGGAGCTGGTCGCGATAGACCCAGGCCGCGAAGATCTCGTAGCCGTAGCGGTCGCGCAGCATGGGGTCGGAATGTCCCAGCAGCCCGATGAGCTCGTCGACGAGCGCGACGGCGGACTGGCTGGCCGGTAACCGATAGTCGGCGTCGACGATCGCCTGCCAGAACGCGGCGTCGTGAGCAGCGGGCGTTGCACCGCGCGCGACGGGCGCGGCGGCCGCAATGACGAGTACGCACACCGAGACAAGCAAGCGTGCCCGGTGCGCGTGCGTGTCACTCATGCGTCTTGGCCACGGGCACGCCGCCCGGTGTCCTGACGCGCGGCGCGGCCGACCTGTGCTGCCGGGCTGTTCCGCACCAGGTCGGTGTAGCCCCGCATCAGATCCGCGGCGAAATCCGAGAACACCCGTACCTTGGCCGACTGGTGGCCGGCCGAGGGATACACCAGCGAGATCGGCGGACCCGGTACGGAATACGGCTGCAAAATCAGGCGCAGCGCGCCGCGCTCGACGTACTCCGCGACCAGCAGATCCGCGATGTGGCAGATCCCGAGCCCTTCGGTCGCCGCCATGATCGGGCCCTCCACGGTATTGAAGGTGAGGGCAAAGTGCAGCTTGAGCCGTCGCGGCGTATACGGCGGCGGAAAGTGCCATTCAGGAGGACCCCCGTTGGTTGGGCGTAGCCCGAGCAGGCGATGACCCCGGAGGTCGTCCGGTGTCGCGGGCTCGGCGTGCGCGTCGAGATAGGAAGGAGCGGCGCAGCTCACGAGCGTCATCTCCGCGATGCGGCGCGCGACCAGCCCGGACTGGCGCAGCGGGCCGACGCGCACCGCGACGTCCACCCGGTCGGCAACCAGATCGACGACCTGGTCGTTGAGACGAATATCCAGCTCAATTGCCGGGTAGCGGTTCGCGAACTGCGGCAATGCCGGCAGCAGGAGATGGCGCCCGAACGCGACCGGCACATCGACCCGCAATTCGCCCTGCGGCTTGGTGCGGGCCTCGTGCAGACTCTCCTCGGCATCGCGCAGCTCATCGAGGATGCGTCGGCTGCGTCGCAGGAAATCCGCGCCTTCCGCGGTGAGGCTGACCTTGCGCGTCGTGCGGTGAAGCAGCCGCGCGCCGAGGTGTCTCTCGAGCGCCGCGACGTGCCCGCTGGCCGCCGCACGCGAGATGTCCAGCTCGTCGGAGGCGCGGGCAAAGGATCCGCGGTCGGCCACCCGTACGAACACCCGCATCGCAAGCAACTGGTCCATCGACGATTGTTCAGTAAATCAGAATTACATAGAACGATTACTACGCTTTATCGACGCAGTCAACCCGTCTATCGTCCCCCGGGCCCAACTGGAGAAGACGGATGAAAACTGTGACGACCCGCTATGCCTGGCAACTCGTCGCCGCGCTTGCAACCTCGGTCCTGATGGTCATGGGCTCGCTCGCGCAAGCGATTCTGCAGACGCAGCTCTACAGCTGACCCTGCGGCTGTATCTGCCCGCGTCGGGGGCGGCGGCGAACCGGCCACGTCATTGCGCTGCCGCGCCGTCCAGGATGCCGAACGCGCCTGCGTGCAGGCTCTGCACGTAGAGCCGGTTGTGATACTCGGTGGCGCCGCTCGTCTCGGGAAGACCGCCCGACGGGTCCTGCAGATCGGCGAGCACGCGTCCCTCCTCGTCGTAGGCGATGAGATGGCCATGACTCGGCGGGACCGGCCAGAGAAACCTGGGCAGTCGGAGCGCGACTTTCCGCAGAAAGGGCAGGCCCGCGAGCGCGTCGATCGTGCTGCCGCGGGGCTTGGTGAGACCGACCCAGATCCGACCGGTATCGCCACGACTCAGGTTGTCCGGGAAGCCGGGCAGGTTGCTGGCGATCACCCGGGCGCTTCTCGCGGCGGCTGAACGCGATGCGGACCGTGCGTCGATACCGCGTGCGGCGGCGTCGATTCTCCAAATGCGGTACTCGCCGGTCTCGGCGACGAACAGGTGGCGTGCGTCGCGGGACAGCACCAGCCCGTTCGGAAAGCACAATCCCTCCATGACGAGCTCCGTGCGACCGCTTACCGGATCGTGACGCAGAACGCGTCCCGTGCAGGAGTGCTCCATGATGTCGAGCAGCGCCGCGACGAAGGTGCCGTGTTCCCGAGGCGCCATGCGTTGTGAGGCGTCAGTGAAAAGCACGCCACCGTCGGGCGCAATGACGACCGCGTCGGCGTAGCGGATCGGTTTGCCCTGATACTCGTCGAGCAGAACCGAGACCGCGCCGTCCCGCACGGTGACCAGGCCGCGGAACGCGTCGGCAACGATCAGCCGGCCGCCCGCGTCGAACGCGAGACCGAGCGGCCGGCCGCCGGTGTTCGCCACGACCTCGACCCCGGAGCCGTCGGGATTCATTCTCAGGATGGCTCCTGACAGGACCCCGGTGTAGAGCTTGCCGTCGGGCCCGACCTCGATGTGCTCCGGTCCGATGTGGGGCTCGATCGACACGCGGCGAAGGCGGGCGAGCCGGTTGTTCGGCGCATGCGCGCCTGCGTAACCACGGAAAGCCGGGGCGCGCCATGAGCGCGGCTCGATGGGAACCGGCCACATTAAGAAATAGGCCGCGGTGAGCACCGCCACGCCTGCGAGCACCCGCCGCAGTCCGCGCATCCCCCCGCTGGTCCGCGATTCCAGCGCGCGCTCCGGCACCGGCTATTTGCTGCTAGCCAGAGCCGTCTTGCGCGCCGCCACGTATCGCTCCATCACCGCCTCCTCAAGGAGTTCCGGTGGCAGCAGACCTTCGCCGATGACGAAGTCGTGGTAGGAGCCCTCGTCGAAGCGCGCGCCAAGCGCCATCTCCGCGCGTGCGCGCAGCGCGAGCTGCTTCTGGTAGCCGTAGAAATAGGACGTAGCCTGCCCCGGCGCGAGGAAGCTGTAGCGATCGACCTCCTGCTTCGCCATCGGTTCCGACAGGCCGACTTCCTTCATCAGGAAATCCTGCGCCGCCGCCGGTTCGATCTGGCCCAGGTTTATCATCGGGTCGAGGAACGCGCGCGCCGCGCGCATCAGCCGCATCTGCAGGCTGCCCATCTGACCTTCGGTCGGCAGGTACTGCTGCATGACGGCCTCGGCATACAGAGCCCAGCCCTCGACGTTGGCGCTGTTGAAGGCGAACACGACGCGCGGGATCGAGGTGCCGTTCTCCACCATCTTCGCGAACTGCAGCTCGTGGCCCGGCCGTGCCTCGTGCGCGGTCAGCGTCCAGGTGATCGCATCAAAGGTGAAATCGTCCATCTTTGTGCCTGGCGGCGCGTTCGGATTCTCGAGCGGCAGCACAAACTCCGCCGGCTCGCCCGTGTTGCCGATGAGTCGCGGCGGGCTCAGGTGCGGCGCCGGGATCGCGGTCGATTCCGCCTCGGTCGCGACGCGGATCACGGCTTCGCGCGTCGGCATCGTGACGATCCTCTCGCGACGGACGATGGCTTCGATGTCCTTCAGTCGCGCGCGGTAGGTGGGCATCAAGGCGTCGTTTGCGATCGCGTCCTTCTTGAGCCGACGCAGCACCTCGCGGTAGTCACCTGAGTCGAAGCCGCGTTCCTTCGCAACCCGCCTGGCTGTCGAGTCGAGCTCGTTGCGCGTCTGCATGTAGCCGATGAGCGCGCTCTGAATCAGCTCCTGCGGCTCGGCCTTGACCCCGAAGTTACGCAGATTGTCGGCATAGATTTCAGGTGGCAGGCGATTGGTCGTCCGTGCGCGCGGCAGCAGTTCGCTCCGCATCCACTCGGCGTGCTCCTCCATCTGGCGGACCAGACGCGCGTGATCCTTCTGCCAGCCCTTGAGACCGCTGCGCTCGAAGGATTCCTTTATGCCGGTCAGGTAACGCCCCTGGTTGTCGAGCGCCTGCTCAACCTCGACCGTCCATGGGCCGGTGAGGCCGGGAGTCGCAAATCGCTCTTCCATCCGGGCGCGCGCCAGCTCGGTGATCGGCGTGGAGCCGGCTTCGGTGCCGGTGTAGCGGCGCAGCCGGGTGAGCGCGGCGGGGTAGCGCTCCTTGGCGACCCGCGGATCGAGCAGCGCGTCGAAGCTCCGGAACAGGACCTGGCCGAGATCAAAATAGGGCAGCATCAGTCGCCGGTTGAGCTGTGAGGTATTGCTCTGGTCCCTGGCCGCCGCGAGCAGGATCTGCAGGTCCTGGCGAACGCGCGGATCGGTGGTCGCCGCGATCCGGGATTCCAGCTCCACGACGACCTTGGCCAGATCCGCTTCGAACCGCGTGTCGTAGCCGGGCTCGAGATCCAGCACCTCGCTGTCGTGACCCTCGACACCGAAGGCCGCCGCCGTTTCAGGTGCATAGCGGGCCATGACCTCGAGCAGCGGCGCGGCGTTCGCGTTGCTCTGCGTTACCCAGCTGGTGTCTTCTGCGCCCGCGGAGGACACCGTCAAGAGGGCCAGTATGAGCAGCCCTTTCCCGAAGCCGGTCGACATCGCGGTTCACTCCAGAGTCCCAAGGTGATCGAGCATCCTACTCTGTCGTGCGCCTGTGAATGCCGGGGTGGCAGGACGATCGTGCTGAGGCTGCGACGGGATGCAGGCAGCCGTCTGGAGCCGGCCTGTCGGTCGCGCGGGCGACCGGTACCGCATTGCAAAAGCGCACGTCGTTCGGTGCGCGGGCTAGGAGATGCAAGGGTCGTCGATACCCCGACGGGCGTTTCCCGGGTGGACTCCGCGCAGTGCTGGAAGTACCTTGCTCGCACCGGTTCGAACATGAAACAGCTCTCCGGTCTCGACAACGTCTTCCTGCAGCTCGAGCGCGGGAACCAGCACATGCACGTTGCTGGTCTGGCGATCTATGACCCATCGACGGCGCCGGAGGGCCGGGTCCGCTTCAGGGACGTGCTGCGCTTCTTCGAAGCGAGGTTCGATACTTCGCCGATTTTCCGCCGGCGGCTCGTTACGGTGCCGATCGCGGCGGACCGGCCCTACTGGGTCGAGGATGCCGACATCGACGTGGAGTTTCACGTGCGGCACATCGCGTTGCCGCAGCCGGGAGATTGGCGGCAGCTCTGCATCCAGGTGGCGCGGATCCATTCGCGGCCGCTCGATCGCAGCAAGCCACTCTGGGAAGCCTACGTGATCGAGGGACTCGACAACATCACGGGTCTCCCGCGCGGGAGCTTCGCCCTGTACGTCAAGTTTCATCACTGCGCGCTCGACGGCGAGGCGGGCACCGAGATCATCAAGGCCATTCATTCGCTGTCGCCGGACGTCGCGGACGCGACCGGGGCCGTCGCGCGGCGGGTGCGCGATCGAAATCCGTCCGCCCTGGAACTCTACTCGCGGGCGGTGGCCAACAACTTCAGCCGTTTGCCGCGTCTTGCCCGGCTTGCGACCGAATCGGCAGGACGTTTCGCAAAGCTCGGCCGTTCGGCACTGCCCGCCGCCAGCCGGCCGGGCGACGGACGGCCCTCTCCGGACCTGATGGCTCTGGTGCGGCGTGCGCCGGTCACCCGATTCAGCGGCCGCGTATCCGCTCATCGGGTCGTTGAGTCCGTGGGGCTGCCGCTGTCGGCGATGCGCGCCGTGCGCGCGGCCGCCGAGGGCGCGACGCTTAACGACGTGTTCCTCGCGACCGTCGGCGGCGCGCTCAATCTGTACCTCGGCAGCAAGAACGAGTTGCCGGCGCAGAGCATGACCGCGATGGTGCCCATGACGCTGCGCGGAGCCAACAAGGGGGAGGACGCCGGCAATCAGATCGGGCTCGTCGTGATGCAGCTGCACACCGAGATCGCAGACCCCGTCGGGCGTCTGCGCGCGATCCACGCCGGTGCCGGCAAGGCCAAGGCGTTGTCCGAGGATCTCGGGAAGGACCTCGCCAAGCAGGTGTTCGACGTGATGCCGACGTTCGCGGCGACGGCGCTCACGCGCAACCTCATGGTTCCGCAGATGAACGTGGTGGTCTCGAACGTTCGCGGACCGGATGTCCCGCTCTACATGGCCGGAGCGCGCCTCGTCAGTTTTTCGCCGATCAGCATCGCGATCGACGGACTGGGACTCAACGTCACCGCGTTCAGCTACGACGGTGTGATGTGGTTGTGCACGGTCGCCTGCCGCGAGATGCTGCCGGATCCCGCATTCTTCGCCGAGTGTCTGCAACGGAGTTTCCAGGCGCTGGTCGATGCCACGCCACCGTCGCCGCAACCCACTCCTCGCCCAGCGCGCCGCCGGCCGAAAGGTGCGCAACCGCGCCGTCCTGCGCGTGCGTCCCGGAGAATGGACGCGTGAGCTCGTCGATCAGCGACGCTCCGTCGCTGCGTCGCAACGATCGGGTTGTAAGCCGATGCAGACGCTGGCAACCTTGCGACACGGCAACAACAACCGGTTTCGACTCCGGATTGCGCGCATGACCGCTAGTGTGTGCGCGATTCGTTCCGGTCCCGGGCCTCCGCCGTGGCGGCGGCAGGCCAGTTCATTAAAGCGGGGGAATCCTGATGACGAGTCAATCCTTGAATCCGGGTCGGCGTGGCACCGTGCTCGGCACAGTGATCGGTGCGGTGCTTGCGTCCTTTTCGAGTGGCACCAGCGCGCTCGAGTTCGAGACCGAGACCGGCACGCGCGTCATCTGGAATACCTCGATCTCGGTGGGATCGAGCTGGCGGGCGGAGGAGCCGAGCCCCGAGTTGTTCACCAAGGCCGATGGCTCGCTGATCGGGATCGGCAACACCCTGATGGCACCCGGTACGCGCCCCGGGCCCGGTGAAGGCCTCGCCGGCAACCAGGCGGACAGCGGCACCCTCAACTACGACAAGGGCGACCGCTTCTCCACGCCGCTCAAGGTGATTACCGACGTCGAGATCCGCAAGGGCGACTTCGGACTGCTGATCCGCGGCAAGGCGTGGTACGACGACGCGCTCGAGAACGGTGACGTACGGCTCGGCAACCAGCCGAACAACTACAACGGTGTGCGCCCCGGTCTCGGGCCGCAGCCCGGCGGACTGTTCATACCGCCGCTGGACGGCAACTGGCCCGAACAGTCACTGAGCGACGATGGCTTCGAGAAGGAGCAGCGCTTCTCGAACGCGATGCTGCTGGATGCGTATCTGTACGGCAGCTTTGGCATCGGCGATACCGATCTGCAGCTTCGCCTCGGTCGGCAGGTCGTCAACTGGGGCGAGAGCGTCTTCATCCAGGGCGTCAACCAGATCAATCCGATCGACGTGCCGGCTGCGCGGCGGCCCGGCGCCGAGCTCAAGGAGGTGCTGCTGCCGGTGGCGATGGCCTATGCGAACTGGGGCTTCAGCTTCGGCTCGATGGAGCTCTTCTACGAGTTCGAATGGGATAACACCTCGATCGACTCCTGCGGCACCTACTGGGCGGTCACGGAGAACAACATCTCTTCGAACCCTGGCCGCTGCAATAGCGCAACGGTCTTCACCAACGTGCTGGGCAGTGCAACACCCGCAACTGGGGGACTGCTGATCCCGCAGCTCGGCTCGAACGTCTTCGCCCAGGCGAACGGTCTCTTCGTGCCACTGGTGGAGGGCGTCGATGCCAGCGACAGCGACCAGTTCGGCGCCGCGTTCCGTTTCCCCGTAGAGAAGCTCGATACCGAGTTCGGCTTTTACGGGATGAACATTCACTCGCGGCTGCCGATCATCTCGGGCCTCTCCGGCACGCACCCGGACGAGGTTCCGGAGCCGTTCCGCTCCGCACTGATCGCGGCGGGCATCATGGGCGTCGAAACATTGCCCAGCGGGCTGGAGGC
>DATJKD010000058.1:0-62162 GCA_035491795.1 Steroidobacteraceae bacterium
CTACGTGCGCTTTACGCCCAGTAATTCCGATTAACGCTCGCACCCTCTGTATTACCGCGGCTGCTGGCACAGAGTTAGCCGGTGCTTCTTTTGTAGGTTAAGTCAACCTTCCGACGTGTTAGGTCGAAAGCTTTCGTCCCTACCGAAAGGGCTTTACAACCCGCAGGCCTTCTTCACCCACGCGGCGTCGCTGGATCAGGGTTTCCCCCATTGTCCAATATTCCCCACTGCTGCCTCCCGTAGGAGTCCGGACCGTGTCTCAGTTCCGGTGTGGCTGATCGTCCTCTCAGACCAGCTACGGATCGTCGCCTTGGTGGGCCGTTACCCCGCCAACTAGCTAATCCGGCTTGGGCTCATCCGTCAGTGCCAGGCCTTGCGGTCCCCGGCTTTCCTCCGTAGAGCGTATGCGGTATTAGCCCGAGTTTCCCCGGGTTGTCCCCCGCTGATGGGCAGATTCCCAAGCATTGCTCACCCGTCCGCCTCTCGTCGCCAGGGTTGCCCCCGCGTTACCGATCGACTTGCATGTGTTAGGCACGCCGCCAGCGTTCAATCTGAGCCAGGATCAAACTCTTCACTTGAAGTCTTTCGACTTGCTCGGAGAGTAGAACCAAACAAGCTCAATAATTAACTGGCTATTTGGATACTCGCCGTTGTTGCGCTCACCGCAACTGACGCGAGTTCCCACACAAATTACCTGTTTCAGATTCTTAAAGAGCAAACCCGGAGCGAGCCGGGCAGACCGCGAATTATGAAGCATTCCGGGTTACTGTCAACACCGCCTACGTCAAAAAACGCTTGCAATGTACCGGGTTGCCGCCCCGCCGACCGGGCCCCCTCGCGGCGGGGCGCGCAGTATAACGGCGCATGCCCGCCCGTCAACTCGAGCCAAGCCGTTTGCCGCGGCGAGTCTGGCCCCGCGGACGCCGATGATCTTCATGAGCACTCGCTGGAATACGCGCGGCGTGCGCTTGACACGCGCACACTCATGTTCACACGCTTCTGCCCCGAATCGCGCCATAGCAAACTCATTCGAAGAGGCCCGCCATGAACATTCGCGCGACTGTCCTCGGAGCTGCGCTCCTGATCTGCAGCGCATCGCTCGCCGATGAGACCTGCAATTCCCCGTACATGACCGGCCTGATCAAGGGTCAGGAGGAGTTCGTACACGTCTGGGCACTGGGGATCGACGGCGTCGGCGACGGCTCGGACAAGCTCGTCACCATCGATGTCAATCCGAAGTCGGCCTCGTACGGCAAGCCAATCCACAGCGTCTCCGTCGGTGAGCGAGGCGAAGCCCACCACATGGGATTCACTGACGATCGCAAGCACCTGTGGGCCGGCTCGCTCGACAGCAATCACATCTACGTATTTGACGTGGGGACCGACCCGTCGAAGCCACGGCTGGTCAAGACCATCACCGACCTTGGAGCGCGTACCGGCTATCTCGGACCTCACACCTTCTACGCGCTGCCGGGCCGGATGCTGATTGGCAATATCTCGAACACTGCGGCGAAAGACGGTGTGACGGGCATGGCGCTCTACAACAACCAGGGCGACTTTGTGGCGAAGTTCCCGATGCCCGTGGGATCGCTCGGCGGCGGCGTGGGCGACGGATATGGCTATGACCTCGCGATCAACCCGGCAAGGAACGCCATCCTGACGTCGAGCTTCACCGGCTGGAACAACTACATGCGCGACCTGGGCGAGGTGGTCGGCGATCCCGCAGCGATGAAGAAATTCGGCAACACGATGGTGATGTGGGACCTGAAGGCGATGCAACCGCGCCGCGTCTTCGAGGTGCCCGGCGCGCCGCTCGAGATCCGCTGGTCGCTGCGCGAAGGTGACAACTGGGCGATCACCGCGACCGCGCTCACCTCGAAGCTGTGGCTGATCCGGCAGGACAAGGCCGGGGAGTGGCAGGCGAAGGAAGTGGCAACCATCGGGGATCCCGCGAAAATTCCGCTGCCCGTAGACATCTCGATATCTGCGGACGCAAAGGGTCTGTGGGTCAATACGTTCATGGACGGCACGACGCGCTACTTTGATCTATCCGACCCCGAGCGACCGGTGCAGACGTACGCAAAGCAGACCGGCAAGCAGGTCAACATGGTCTCGCAGAGCTGGGACGGGAAACGCGTCTACATCACCTCCAGCCTGCTCGCGAAGTGGGACAAGAAGGGTGCCGACGACGAACAGTTCCTGCGCGCGTTCAATTGGGACGGCAAGGAGCTCAAGCTCGCCTTCGAAACGGACTTCAGGGCCGCGAAGCTCGGCCGACCGCATCACATGAAGTTTACGGCGCGCCCGGCACCCGCGGCCTCCACAGCCGCGCGCTGATGCACCTGCGCGCGCTCCTGCTCGCCGCGGCGGCTGGCGTCGCGGTGTCGAACGCCCATGGCGCGGCAGATCCGGGCAAGCCGCAGGAGCCGCGCATGGAGTTCGCGCCGCCAGCCGCGGGTTCCTATGAACTACAGCGTATTCAGCCGGCACCCGATGCCACGCTGCTCAACGCGGACGCGCATCGTCAGCGGCTCAGCGACCTCACCCACGGCAAGATCACGCTGCTCACCTTCTTCTACACCTACTGCGTGGACCCCTGGGGCTGTCCGTACGCCTATTGGACGCTGAGCGGGCTCAGGGACCGGTTGATCGCGGATCCGCAGCTTGCGCGCGGGGTGCGCTTCGTCAGCGTGAGCTTCGACCCGACGAACGACACTCCGGAAGCGCTCAGGCGCTACGGGGCGCGATTCATGGACGATCCGCGCCTTGAATGGCAGTTCCTCACCGCGCCGTCGGTCGACCATCTGCTGCCACTCCTCGACGGTTTCGGCCAGGACGTCCGGGTCGAGCGCGACGCAGATGGCAAGCCGACCCGCACTCTCAATCACATGCTCAAGATGTTTCTGATAGACCCGCACGGCATGATCCGAGAGATCTACAGCCTGGCGTACCTGCAACAGCCGGTGATGCTGAACGACATGCGGACGCTTGCGCTCGAGGATCGATCGACTGCGGCTCGCAGCCGGTAGACGGGCCGGCCTATTTTCCGATGCTGATCCGCGCAAAGCGGCGCTTGCCGACCTGCACGACATGAGATGCGCCAAGCGCGAGCCTCATGGTGATGTCCTCGACGCGCTCGCCGTCCACACGGACCGCCCCCTGGCGTATCTGGCGATTCGCGTCGCTGGTGCTTGCTACGAGCCCGGCGCCTTTCAAAGCCTGCGCCAGTCCGAGGTAGTCCCCGGACGCGTGCAGGGTGACTTCGGGAATCGAGTCCGGCTGCGCGCCCTGCTGGAAGCGCGCGATGAACTCGTCGCGCGCGCGGACACCGCGTCCGGAGCCGTGGAACCGGTCCACGATCTCGATGCCAAGTTCGAACTTCACGTCGCGCGGATTGCGACCGTCCGCCACCGCGCGCTGAAGACGCGCCACATCGGCGACCGGCAGGAATGAAAGCAGCTCGTAGTAGCGCCACATCAGCTCGTCGGAGATCGACATCAGCTTGCCGAACATCTCGTCGGGTGGATCGGTGATGCCGACGTAGTTGCCGAGCGACTTCGACATCTTGTTGACGCCGTCGAGCCCTTCGAGCAGCGGAGTGGTCAGCACGACCTGCGGCTCCTGGCCGTAGGTTTCCTGGAGCTGGCGGCCCACCAGCAGGTTGAATTTCTGGTCGGACCCGCCCAGCTCGACGTCGGCCTTGAGCGCGACCGAGTCGTAGCCCTGCACCAGTGGATACAGGAACTCGTGGATCGCGATCGGCTGGCCGCTGCGGTACCGGGTGGAGAAGTCGTCACGCTCGAGCATCCGGGCCACGGTGTGCCGCGCAGCGAGCTGGATCAGCCCCGCGGCGGTCATCGAGCCCATCCAGGTGGAATTGAACTCGACCCGGGTCCGCTCGCGATCGAGGACCTTGAAGATCTGTGTCTCGTAGGTCCGCGCGTTTTCGCGGATGGCCTCCGGCGTCAGAGGCGGGCGCGTCGCGTTGCGTCCGGTGGGATCGCCGATCAGGCCGGTGAAATCGCCGATCAGGAACACGACGTCGTGGCCGAACTGCTGGAATTGCCGCATCTTGTTTATGAGCACCGTGTGCCCGAGATGCAGATCCGGCGCGGTCGGATCAAACCCGGTCTTCACGACCAGCGGCCGGCCACGGTCGAGCTTTCGCCTCAGATCGCTCTCGAGCAGCAGGTCCACGGCGCCGCGGCGCAGCTCGAGCAGTTGTTCTCCGGCGGAGGTCATAAATGCCTTTTTTCGCGGACCGTCCGCGCGTGCGGCGAAAACGCGCGACTCTAGGCGCTCTCCCGCGGGCAGGCAAATTCGTGCGCCGGGCACGGCAATGCTCGTCCAGCGGCACCGTTCTTGAGGGTCTCGAGGAACGCCGCATCATCGGGGGGTGCCCGTTAATTCGTGTGCGTCCCGTCACAAAGTCTAGATGAGCAGTGCAAGCGGCTGTGCGGGTTAAGGAAATCGGTCATTTCTCCTGTTGACGCACCCCCTGGTCGCAACTAACTTACCCGCAAGACTTGCCGGGGGTCGAACTTGAGCTCATCTGAAACGCCAGCGCTGACGCCATTTTCGGCCGCGTTTAGCCTACTTCGCGCGCGCGGCTGGCTGTTTGCGGGTCTGACGTTCCCCCTGGTCGCCGCCGCCGTTGCCTATCAGACGACGCGCCCCACCGCGGTCTCCGCGCCCCTGCCGCTCGACCTCACGGCGCTCGCCGCGGTTGCGGAGTCGACCACGACGCAAACGACCGAAGACGGCCCGGCCAGCATCGAGATCACGGTGCAGCGCAACGACACGCTCGACCGGATATTCCGCACCGCGAGCCTCGATCTCGGCACGCTCGCCGAACTCCGCCGGCGTCCCGAGGTTCGCAAGGCGCTCGACCTGCTGCGGCCCGGGGAGAACATCACGCTCACGCATCAGCACGGGGCGCTGCTGTCGCTCAACCGTCAGATCAGCGACACATTGACCCTTTCGATCTCCCGCGAAGGCGACGCGTTCGCGGTGAACTACACCGAGAATCCGCTCGAGACAGAAACCATAGGCCACCGCGCGCGGATCGAAACGTCACTCTTCGAGGCGGGCAAGCAGGCGGGCGTATCGGCCCCCGTCATCATGACGCTCGCGAACGACATCTTCGGCTGGGACATCGACTTCGCGCTCGACATCCGCGCGGGCGATGAGTTCAGCGTTCTCTACGAGCAGCGCTTCCAGGACGGCCGCTATGTCGGCGACGGAAGGGTGCTCGCCGCCGAGTTCGTGAACTCCGGCAAGAAGCACCGCGCGATCTGGTTCGAGTCCGCGGACGGCAAGGTCTTCGGGTACTTCACGCCGGATGGCAGCGGCATGCGCAAGGCCTTCCTCCGCTCGCCGCTCGACTTCACGCGCATCACCTCACACTTCAACCCGCGGCGTAAGCACCCGATCAGCGGCCGTATCCGGGCGCACACGGGTGTTGACTATGGCGCGCCGAGCGGCACGCCGATCAAGGCATCCGGTAACGGGCGAGTGCAGTTCGCCGGCCGCAAGGGCGGCTACGGCAATGCCGTGATCATCGATCATGGCAACGGCATCACAACGCTCTATGGTCACATGTCGCGGTTCAGTCGAAGCGCGCGTGGCGGTAACAAGGTGGCCCAGGGGGAAGTGATCGGCTACGTGGGCGCCACCGGCGCGGCGACGGGACCGCATCTGCACTACGAGTATCGCGTGCGCGGCGTCTACAAGAATCCGGCCAAGGTCGTGATGCCGCGGGCGGAGCTGCCGCCGTCCTATCTGGCCGAGTTCCGCTCACAGGCCGACGTCCTGCTCGCGCAGATGAACCTGGTTGCCCCGCCCACGAACGCCCAGGTCTACGCCGCAAACACCCGCTGAGCGGTCCGTCGACCGCGACCTGCGCCGAAGCGTGGGAGACACGGCGGCGTCACAAGACCGTAGTATTCTGAATACTTTGTGTCCGATGGTCCGGCCGTGACCGACGTCGACCTACAGTCACCCCAGCTCTTCATAAACCGCGAGCTGTCCTTTCTCGAGTTCAACCGGCGCGTGCTGGCGCAGGCGCAGGACGACAACGTGCCGCTCCTCGAGCGCGTCAAGTTCCTGGCAATCTCCTGCACCAATCTCGACGAGTTCTTCGAGATCCGCGTGGCGGGCTTGAAGCAGCGCCGCGAGCTCGGCTCACTGGCGCCCGGTCCGGACGGCATGGACGTCGACGACCAGCTCGAGGCGATCCGCCGGCGGTCCGTGGAGCTGCTCGACACGCAGTACGCGCTGCTCAACTACGCGATCCTTCCGGCGCTCGAAGCGGCGGGGATCCGCGTATTGCGCCCCGACGACTGGTCGCCGGAGCAGCAGGAGTGGATCGCAGCGTATTTTGCCAACGAGGTCGAGCCGGTTCTGACCCCGCTGGGTCTCGACCCGGCACGGCCGTTCCCGCGCATCCAGAACAAGAGCCTGAACTTCATCGTCGAGCTGGCCGGCACCGACGCCTTCGGCCGCATGGCGACGCTCGCCATCGTGCAGGTACCGCGCTCGCTGCCGCGGATCATCCGGCTGCCGTCCGCGGGTGGCGCGATCGACCTGATCTACCTTTCGCAGGTGATCCAGAACTACGTCGAGCAGCTCTTCACGGGCATGGAGGTGCGGGGCTGTCACCAGTTCCGCGTCACCCGGAACGCCGATCTGTTCGTCGACGACGAGGAAACCGAGGACCTGATGCGCGCCGTGCAGGGCGAGCTTGCGTCGCGCCGTTACGGTGACGCCGTGCGGCTCGAGACCCGGGTCGACTGTCCCCCACAGGTGCGCGACTTCCTGCTCGAGCGCTTCGAGCTGGCGCCGGACGATCACTACGCTGTCGACGGCCCGGTCAACCTCAACCGGCTGATGGCGATCCACGACCTCGTGGACCGCCGCGACCTCAAGTACGCCCCGTTCGCACCGGCGATCCCGCGGCGGCTGATCGGCCGGCCGGACCTGTTCGAGGCGATCCGCGAGAAGGACGTGCTGCTGCATCACCCCTTCCAGAGCTTCGCGCCGGTGATCGACTTTCTGAGCCGGGCGGCCGCCGACCCGCAGGTGCTCGCGATCAAGCAGACACTGTACCGCACCGGTGCGGATTCGCCGGTCGTGGACGCGCTCGTGGCGGCGGCCCGCGCGGGCAAGGAAGTCACGGTCGTCATCGAGCTGATGGCGCGGTTCGACGAGGCGGCGAACATCGATCTTGCCACCCGGCTCCAGGAGGCGGGCGCGCAGGTGATGTATGGCGTCGTCGGCTTCAAGACGCACGCCAAGCTGATCATGGTCGTGCGGCGCGAGCACGACCGGCTTCGTCGCTACTGCCACCTCGGTACCGGCAACTATCACCCGAAGACGACGCGCCAGTACACCGATTACGGGCTTTTCAGCTGCGACGAGGCGATCGGCGAGGATCTGCACGAGCTGTTCCTGCAGCTCACGAGTCCCACGCGCGTCGCCCAGATGCGCAAGGTCCTGCAGTCGCCCTTCACGATGCACGAGGCGATGCTCGAGCGCACTCGCCGTGAAATCGACCACGCTCGCGCGGGACGCCCGGCTCGCATCGTGGCGAAGATGAACGCGCTCATCGAGCCGCAGATCATCCAGGCGCTGTACGCAGCGTCCATGGCTGGTGTGAAAGTCGACCTGATCGTGCGCGGGGTATGCTCGCTGCGGCCCGGCGTGCCGGGCGTTTCCGACAACATCACGGTGCGCTCGATCGTCGGCCGCTTCCTCGAGCACTCGCGCGTCTTCTACTTCGAGAACGACGGCGACCCCGAGGTGTACTGCGCGAGCGCGGACTGGATGGAGCGCAACTTCTTTCGCCGGATCGAAGTCGCATTCCCTGTAGAGCGACGTCATCACCGCCGGCAGCTGTTCGAGGATCTCGAGCTCTACCTGACCGACAACTGCCAGGCCTGGGTCCTGCAGTCCGACGGCAACTACCTGCGTGAGCAGCCGGGAGCCCGCGAGCCGGTTGCCGCGCAGACGAGGCTGATGCAGACGCTGGCGGGCTGAGCCCGCGGCCCACCGTCAGCGCCGCGTGGCTCGAACTACCGAGTAGTAGCCATAGCTCGGCGTCGCACCGACGTCGGTGAAACCCGCATCGCCCAGCAGCTTCGCCAGCTCCGCATACGTGAACTGCCGGCCCTGCGTTCCAAGCAGCATCACCAGGCTGAAGGTGGCGGTCGTCAGGGGCCCGGCGCCCGAGTCGTCGAGCAACGACTCGTGTATGAAGACACGGCCTCCGGGCGCGAGCGCTGCATGGGCCTTTGCCAGCAGCCGGGCGCAGGTGGGGAAGTCCCAGTCGTGCAGGATGTTTGAGAAGAACATCGCGTCGTGATCACGCGGCCATTCCTGCCTGAACATGTCGACCGCGCCTGTCCCGATGCGATCCGCGAGACCGGCCGCGGAGACGTATTCCTTGGCAACCTCGCACATCGCCGGCAGTTCCATGATCGTGCAGCGCAGCTGTGGGATACGCTGCGCCAGCGCGATGCAGAAGCAGCCCGAGCCTCCGCCGACGTCGAGCAACCGGCGCACGCCCGAAAAGTCGACGTTGCGGGCCATCCCCAAAGCCGCCGCGATAGAGTGGCTGTGCATGAAAGCGGCGATCACGCGAGCCTGCTCGATCTCGACGTGCCCGGCCGCCCAGGCATCGCTCGGGCGATCGCCCGGAGCGCCGGTCGTCGAGGCGCGCTCGCCCTTGAGCGCCTCCCTGATCGCCGCATGGTGCGGCGAAGAAGGCCCCATCCTGTTGAGCAGCCCGCCCCAGTCGTAGGGGCTGCCGCGCAACAGGTAGAGGCGCGCGACGTCGGAGAGCTGATAGCGGCCCTCATACCGGCTCAGCAGACCCAGCGCTGCAAAGAGCGGTAGGACGATTTCGGTGGCCCGTTCGCTGAGTTTCAGCCGGCGTGCCAGCTCCTCGTGGGTGGCCGGAGCCGTGGCGAGCGCTTCGAACACGTCCAGTTCGATTGCGGCCGTCACCGCCGGCGCGTGGTACATCGACAACCACAGGTCCCACACCGGACGGTCGTCGGTGGTCGGGAGATCCATCGTCATGGGGTGATGCTCCGGCGTGAGGCGCGTTCGATCACACCGAAGAATATCAGCGACCGGTCAACTGACGCGCAGCCGGAATCCTGCGGTCTGCAGGTAGCGGATCTCCTGCTCGATATCCGCCTCGGTGAGCGGCTGCTCGGCGAGCCAGCCCTTCGGAAATCCGAGCTCGAGCGACCCGCCCTTGGCCTTGAGCTCGATCTCGGGCAGGGAACGCGGCCCGCGCCCGCGATGCAGCAGCACCGCCAGACGCAGCAGCACGATCAGGAACTCGGCCTTGAGATGCCACGGCGGCACCAGTTCCTCGGTGTGCGCCAGGTCGAGCTTGCGTCGGTGACCGCCGACCAGCGCGGCGAGGAGCTGCTGCTCCTCGCGCGGAAAGCCCGGCATGTCGGCGTGCTGGAGAAGGTAGGCACCGTGACGGTGATAGTGCGAGTGCGAGATGTCGAGACCGATCTCGTGCAAACGCGCCGCCCAGCGCAAGACCAACTCCGCGAACGGCTCCTGCAGACCCCAGTCCTCGCGCACCACCTGCAGAAAGGCAACCGCCGTCGCCTCGACGCGGTCCGCCTGGGCCGTGTCGACGTGGTAGCGGGCCTCCATCGCACGCACGCTGCGGGCGCGCGCATCCTCGTCGGTGAACCGGCCCAGCAGGTCGTACAGCAGACCCTCGCGCAGGGCGCCCTCCGCCACTCTCATCGACTCGATCTCGAGCATGTCGAATATCTCGACGATGATCGCGAGCCCGGCGGGAAGAATTTCGGCGCGGCCGGCGTCGAGACCGGGCAGCCTGATCCGCGCGGTGTCGCCCGCGCGGAGACACTCCTCGATGATCCACTTGATGCCCGGCCGGTCGATCACGACATTTGTCGCGCCGCGCGCGATGAGGATCTCGGAGATGGCGCGCAGTGTCCCCGACGCCCCGAATGCCGCGTCCCAGCCGTGTTTGCGGAACCGCGCCGCGATGGGCTCGATCTCGAGCTGCGCAGCGGTGCGCGCGCGCTTCATGCGCTTCTCGTTGATAGTGCCGTCGGAGAAGTGCTCAACCGTGAGACTGATGCAGCCCATGTAGAGGCTTTCCAGCCGCTTGGTCGCGAGACCCTCGCCGATGATGAGCTCGGTGCTGCCGCCGCCGATATCGACCACGAGCCTGCGACCCGCGTCGCTCGGCGTCGTATGCGCCACGCCGAGATATATGAGCCGCGCCTCCTCGACGCCCGAGATGATCTCGATCGGGTTACCGAGCGCTTCGCGCGCACGGTCGAGAAACGCTCCCTTGCGACGCGCCTTGCGCAGCGTGTTAGTGCCGACCACGCGCACGCGCTCGGCGCGCATGTCGCGCAGCCGCTGGCCGAAGCGTTCCAGGCAGCCGAGCGCCCGGGCGACGGCCTCGCGGTTCAGGCGGCCGTGATCGTCGAGACCGGCACCCAGCCGAACCATCTCGCGCAGACGATCGACGATGATGAGTTGCCCGTGACTGTAGCGGGCAACAACCATGTGAAAGCTATTGGAGCCGAGATCGACGGCCGCGAGGACGTCGGGGACCTTTTCGGCGGGCCGCGCCACGCCCTGCGGTCAGGCGGAGAAGGACGAGCCGCAGCCGCAGGTCGTGGTCGCGTTCGGATTGCGGATCACGAACTGCGCGCCCTCGAGATCTTCCTTGTAGTCGATCTCGGAGCCCGCGAGGTACTGGATGCTCGTCGGATCGACCAGCAGCTTGACACCCTGGTTCTCGATACAGGTGTCACCTTCTTCCTCGTTCTCGTCGAAGGTAAACCCGTACTGAAACCCCGAGCAGCCGCCACCGGACACGAATACGCGCAGCTTGAGGAGCTCGTTGCCCTCCTCGCGGATGAGTTCGCCCACCTTGCGGGCCGCCGCATCGGTGAAGAGGAGCAGCGACGGCGCCTGTGCCGCAGCGTTGCCCGAATCGTATGTGCCGGTTTCCATGTCCTTCTACTCCGCGGCCCAGTCTAGCAGACCGGCCGTTGCGCCCGTCAAAGTGGGGGCGGCGCCGGCAATTTCCAGGGAAAGTTCTGTCGAACCGGGGACTTGAGCTTGCTCGAGCGGACCTCGATCTCGACTTCGAGCGGTTCGAAATCCGTGGGCAGGGTCACATTCTGCTCGATGGTCTGGAAGTAGCGGAACGAAAACGGCAGCTGCGCTCTGGGACGTCCCAGCAACTCGCCCACGGTGTGACGGGCCGGGCGGTTGGCAGTCAGTCCAGCGAGCGCGATCTGCACCAGGCCGGACGCCAGGCTCTCGTGCCGCATCGCCTGGATAAGTGTGAGCGCCAGCTTGAACTCGCGCGGCCCCGCGGCCGGCGACACCTCGAAACGGTGAATGCGAAGACCCTGAATGCCGTCGGCCGGAGAAACGATGCTGCGATAGAACGCCAGATCGCCGCCCTGCGACGAAAGCTGCGTCTGCAGCTCCGCGAGCGTCTGCTCGACCTGGCCGTACGCCTCGCGATCGAGCTGGCGCGCCATTTCCAGCTCCGCCACCTGCACGTTCAGCCGCGCGTTCTCGCGCTGCAGCACTTCCACCTGCGCGCGCGCTTCCCTGCGCTCGCGGTCGACGACGGTGCTGTCGTAACCACCGCTCAGCCGTCCCTGCTCCCAGGCGAACCAGGCGACCAGCGCGAGCACGACCACCGCCGTCGCGATAGCCGCCCACTGCCCAGGCGAAGGCCGCCATTCCCAGAAACGCGGCGCGACCTGGCTCGGCATCAGTCGTCCGCCCACCACTGGGGCCGCGCCGGCGGCCCTTCCGGGAACGCATGCGCGCCGAGCTCCTCGAGAGCACGGACGTACACGTCGCGCTTGAAGTGGATGACCTCGCGCACCGGCGACCAGTAGTCGACCCACTTCCAGCGATCGAACTCGGGTTCGGCGGTGACGTCGAAGCGCAACAGGTCCTCCCCACGCAGGAAGCGCAGCAGGAACCAGAGCTGCTTCTGCCCGATGCACAGCGGCCGCGAGCGTCGCCGCACGTATTGCTGTGGCAGGCGGTAACGGAGCCAATCGCGCGTGCGGCCGAGCACCGAGACGTCGTCCGGCTGCAGACCGACCTCCTCGCGAAGCTCGCGGTACAGGGCCTCTTCCGGCGTCTCGTCGCGCCGCATGCCACCCTGCGGGAACTGCCAGCCGCGGCCGTCGCTTCGGCCGCCGAGAAAGACTTCTCCGTCGCCACGCATCAGTACGATGCCGACATTCGCGCGGAAGCCCTGATCGTCGATGAAATCGCTCATGGAGAAGCCACATTCTAGAGGACGCTTCCCTCTTTTCGCGAAAAAAGGCAGCCTCCCCGCTCGACACTTCCGCGACAGCCGGGCTCGCAGTACCCTGCGGGCGCATGAGCGAACGACCGGGCGCGGCCCGCAACTGGCAACCGCCGCCACGTCCGGAATGGCTGGCGTCCTTCCTCGCCGACACGCGCGCGTGGGATGCACGAGCGGTCGCGCCGCTCGAGGCCGGTGAGCTCATCGCCACTGCGGTCCGCAACACCGGGCTCGAGGACTTCGGCGCGGAGGACTGGCGCGAACCCTTCGCTCTCTTGCTCGAGGCGATCGATCGCGAAGCGGACCTGAACCTGTTCGGCCGCATCTGGACGCGACAGGACCTGCTGCTCTTTCTCGAGACGCGCCTGCGGATCGAGGCCGCGTACCGGGCCAACCCGGAAATCGACGACGAGGTGATCGATCGGCCGGTGTTCGTGACAGGTCTGCCCCGCTCGGGCACCTCGATCCTGTTCGAGCTGCTGGCGCAGGATCCGCAGTTCATGGCGCCCGCGAACTGGGAGTTCGTGCTGCCCTGTCCGCCTCCGTCAGCGGCGACCTACCGCGAAGATCCACGCGTGCCGCGCGCGCACGAGCTGATCACCCAGCCGGGTCGCATCGCGCCGACCTTCCAGGCCATGCACGAGCTCGGCGCATGGATACCCAACGAGTGCGGAGTCGCCTTCCGCATGAGCTTTCGCTCGCAGCATCTCGCCGCGACATTCCAGGTGCCGACCTACTCGGCATGGCTCTACGCTGCCGACCAGCGGCCGGCATACGCGCACTACCGCCGGCTGCTAAAGCTGCTCCAGTGGCGGAACCCGCGCCACCACTGGCTGCTCAAGTCGCCCGAGCATCAGTCCTACCTGCCGACGCTGTTCGAAGTCTTCCCCGATGCGCGCGTGATCGTCACGCATCGCGATCCCCTGCGCGCCCAGGGATCCGTCACCAACGTACTGGGCACCTTCTACTGGATGCGCAGTGACCAGCCCTTCGACGCACAGGCGCTCGAGGAGCTCCTCACACCCGAGGGTACCGCGGCGCGCCTGGACTCGATGATCGACTGGATCGAGTCGGGCCGCATCCCGTCTGCGCAGCTCGCGCATTCACGCTACGCGGACCTGATGCGCTCGCCGCTCGCGACGCTCGAGCGGCTGTACGCGGCGATGGGCGCGACTCTCAGCGGCGAGGCGCGCGCCGCCGTGGAGCGCTACCTCGCGCACAAGCCGCAGCACAAGTTCGGCGCGCACCGATACGAGGTCGATCGCGACGACCAGGTGCGTCGCCTGTTCGCGCGCTACCAGTCGTACTTCGACGTGCCGAGCGAGGAGTAAGCGCGTGGACCTGGGACTCGAGGGACGGACAGTCATCATCACGGGCGGGAGCGGCGGTATCGGTCACGGTCTCGTGATCGGCTTCGCGCGGGAGGGCGCCAACGTCGTCTCGGCATCGCGCGACGTCGCGACGGGCGAGAAACTCGCCGCACGGGCCCGCGAGCAGGGCTGCCCGGGCACCGTGCTGCCCGTCGCCACCGACGTCACGGACCCGTCGAGCGTCACTGCGATGCTCGCGCGGGCTCACGAGCATTTCGGTCCGGTGGACGTGCTGGTCAACAACGCGGGCGGTGTCGCGCGTCACTGCGCGTTCGAGGATCTCGACGAGACAACGCGTCGCTGGGAGCTCGCGCTCAACGTCGACGGTGTGGTGAACTGCACGCTCGCCGTGGCACCCGACCTGCTGTCGCGGGGTTCGGGCAGCGTGGTCAACATTTCCTCGAACTCGTCCCTGCTCGGCGAGGCTGCGCACAATATCGTGCACTACGGCGCGGTAAAGGGCTTCGTCAACAGCTTTACCAAGTCGCTGGCGTGGGAATGGGGGCCAAAGGGCGTGCGTGTGAACACGATCGCGCCAGGATGGATCGTGCCGCACCGCAACGACGAGATCGCCGCGGGGAGCTTCTGGAACCGTCTCGAGTTTGTCGGCACACCCGAGGGCATGCAGACGGCACTCGAAGCGGGCACGCTGCCCAACATGAGCCATCTGCCGATCAAGCGGCTCGGCCGACCGGAGGACATCGCCAGTCTCGCGATGTTCCTGGCGTCGGACATCTCGGGCTACATCACCGGACAGCTCATCTCTGTGAGCGGCGGCGTCTACATGCCGTGAACTGCGGCGGGCAACGGGGGAATCGACCGTGAGCGATCACGACGCGGCGCTCAGGCAGGCCTGGCACAGGTTCTGCGATGAGCTCAAGACGGCGGGCGAGGTCGCGTTCCGCCCGACAGCAGCGCAAGGCAGCGTCGATCGTGCGGCGGGCGTACGGATCCTGTCGCGCAACATCGCACTCGCGCTCCTGTTCGAGCTCGAGAACAACGACGCCGAGCATCCCGAGCTGCTCCACTATTTCGATCCGCTGCGCAAGCAGGGCGGCGACAACACCGATGCGCTCTACGTCGGTGCGCCGATCAACGGCAGCGACACCTATCGCGTGTCAGGCCAGCGCGGCAGCGCGCGCTACTTCGGCGTGACCGTCGTCGAGCGTGGCGCCACGCCCTGGGGCGGCGGCGTCGCGGGCACGTTGTTCGGCGAGCAGATCCGTTGCGAGGCCGACGGCAGCTTCGAGCTGTACCTGAGTCCGGAGCCCCACCCCGGCAACTGGATCCGGACGACGCCGCAGACCTTTCGCGTCACCTTCCGGCAATTCTTCGCCGACTGGGAGAACGAGACGCCGATGGAAGCGCGGATCGACCGGCTGACCGGCGACGGCACACCGCCCACGCTCACGCCGGAGCGCGTCGCGCGCGGGCTCGCGGGCGCGTCGCATTGGGTGCAATGGTCGCTCACCTACTGGGCGGACATGATCGAGAAATGGAAGGCGCAACCGAACCGTTTCCTGTCCTATCGCCAGCTCGACGACAACCGCATAGACGCCACACCGGGTGGCGAGCCCCTGATCGCGTACTGGACACTTCCCGCCGACGAGGCGCTGGTCATCCGCGTGCGTCCGCCGCGAGCGCAGTACTGGTCGGTCGAGTTCGGCAACTACTGGTGGGAGACGATGGACTACCGCTACCGGCTCGCCAGCACGAACTGCCACCACGCCGTGCTCGAGGATGATGGCGAGCTGATCGTGGTCGTGAGCCACGACGATCCGGGGCTTCCAAACTGGCTCGACCCGTCGGGTCACACGGAAGGCTACGTCACCTATCGGTGGATGCTCGCGGACGAGCATCCCGTGCCGCGTTGCCTGCAGGTGCCCCGCGCCGCTCTCTTCGATCACCTCCCTGCCCGGATACGACGCATCACGCCCGAAGCCCGCCGCGCGCAGCTCGCGGCGCGACGCCGCGGCGTGCAGAAGCGCTTCAAGTGGTGATCCGCCTGCCCCGCCTTACGCAATGACCCGGATTTCCGCCGCGGTTGCCCTGCCCGCGCTCGCCGCCGCCGCGGTGGCGGTGCTCGCGCTGTCGCTGATGACGGGGAGCGTGGCGATCCCGCCGGGCGACGTGCTCGAGGCACTCACTGGCGGACCGCCGACGCTCGCGAGTGATGTCGTGCTCGGACTCAGGCTGCCGCGGGCGATGTCGGCGCTCGCGATCGGTGGACTGCTCGCCGTCACCGGCGCGCTGCTGCAGGCGCTGCTGCGCAATCCGCTCGCCGACCCGTATGTGCTCGGCGTCTCGGGCGGCGCATCGGTGGCCGCATTGCTCGCGATCATGCTGGGACTACCGGCGCTCGGTGTGGACGGCGCGGCGGCGCTGGGCGCGCTCGCAACCAGCATGCTCGTGTTTGCTCTCGCACAGGGTGGAGGCGCATGGACACCGACGCGGCTGCTCCTCACGGGCATCGTCGTCGCCGCCGGCTGCGGCGCGCTGGTAAGTTTGCTGCTTGCGCTCGGCGACGAGCAGCGGCTGCGCGGGATGATCTTCTGGCTGCTCGGCGATCTCACGCGCTCGGAGCGCTGGCCATGGCTGATGGTGCTGCTCGCCGTGGTTGCGGTTGGGGGACTTGCGATCGGCCGGCATCTCAACGTGCTGGCGCGCGGCGAGACCCTGGCCGCATCGGTGGGCCTCCCCGTGCGGCGTTTCCAGATGCTGCTCTTCGTGCTGACGGCGACGCTGACAGGGTGCGCGGTGAGCGCCGCCGGCAGCATCGGCTTCGTCGGGCTCGTCACGCCGCATCTGGTGCGTCTCGCGCTCGGCTCTGATCACCGCATCCTGTTGCCGGCATCGGCGCTCGCGGGCGGCGTGCTGCTGATGATCGCCGACCTCGTCTCACGCGTCGCTCTGGCCCCGCGTCAGCTTCCGGTCGGCGCGCTCACCGCGCTGGTCGGCGTTCCGCTGTTCCTGTTGTTGATGCAGCGCCAACGCGGCTGAGCCCCGGCCTCACGCATCGGCCATCGTGTAACTGTTGCCGCCCCGGCTCTTGGCGAGATGCAGCGCGGACTCTGCCTTCGCAAGTAGATGATTTGACAGGGATTTATTGCCCGACTCGAGACCCGCGGCGACGGACGCCAGGCCGATCGAGACGCTCATAGGCAGCAGCAGTCCAGACGCCGCCGGGATCGGCTCGGAACGCACCGCATCGAGAATCCGTTCCGCGAGCGGCACTGCCGATTCGACGCGCGCATCCGGCAGCAGCACCACGAACTGGTCTGCATCGAAATGCGCAGCGGCGTCGCTTGCGCGCAGTTGTGCTTCGATCCGCGCCGCGATCTCGCGCAGCGCCTGGTCGCCCGCGAGCTGGCCATATGCGTCGTTGACCGCCTTGAGTCCGTCGATGTCTATCAGCACGCAGCTCACGTCGCCGCCGTGCCGCTCGCAGCGCGCGATCGCTTCCTTGAGCCGTGCCTCGAGAAACCGCCGCGTGTGCCAGCCGGTGAGCGGGTTGGTGAACGCGCCGCGACGCAGACGCATCGCATCGAGCTGGCGTTCGAGCGCTGCGCTCATGACCTCGCCCACGTGTGCGAGCACCCAGGGGTCGCCGTCGCCCGGCACGCGGGCGCGGCCCGTGGTGCCGACACTGAGGCATGCCACGAGCGCGCCGCGGGCGCGTAACGGAAACAACACCACCTGCTCGATGTCCGCCGCACCCGGGAACAGCGCTCCGTGGTCAGCGGCGCGGAAGGCGCCCTGCCAGGGGTCGCTCAGAAGCGCGAGTTGCGGTGCCGTCGCGACGAGGCTGTCGGTGAACAGGAGGCCGGCCGGGGCCGGCGTACGTGCGCCGCCCAGAAGCAGGTGCCGCAGCTCGTGGGCGGGGTCTGAAAGGAGCACCGTCGCCGGCAGTGGCGCGGGCGCGAGTGGCGGACACGCGGCCGCCGCGAGCAACTCGGGGAGCGTGCGCGCAGCGAGTATTGCGCGCTGCCACCCGAACACCGCCCGCAGCGGGTCGTCGTCACGTGCATCGCCCGTGCCCATGCCCTGCGAAAAAGAAGCCCCACTCATCCATCAGCCTCCTGCGCCGCGCGGCGCTCCTGGAGATACTCGTGACCTCGCCGCATCAGCGCGGTGAAACCATTCGCGTCGCCGTCGTGGACCATGCGGCAGAGCCGCTCCACGGCTGCACGCAGGGCGAGGAGCGGTTCCTCACCAAACGCATTCAGACTCTGGATCTCGAAATAGAGATCCGGATTCTCACCGGCGACCTGACTGGCGACGTCGAGCTGCGCATCGAAGGTGGTGCTCGACATCCGGGCGAGCCGGGGCGCTGCCTCGCCGCTCTCGGCGAGCGCGGTGAAAAAGGCGATGTTGAGCGCGTGCGAAAGGCCAAGCACGAAGGCAATCAGGCGGTCGTGTTCCTCGAGCTCCATGACGACCAGCTCCGCCATCGTCGAAGCGAAGAGGCCGCGAGCCTGGTCGAGCGCCCCGCCGTGGCCCAGATCGACAAAGATGACGTGGCGGCCCGATAACAGCTCGGTGTCCGGCCCGAACATCGGATGCACCGACGTGACGCTGCAGCCCGCCTCCCGGAGCGCGGCGAGACCCAAACGCAGAGGCGTCTTGAGCGAGCCCAGGTCGAAGATGAGCCCTCCCGGCCGGCGCGCCGCCAGCGCGACCAGCACCTCGTTTGCGATCCGAAGCGGCGTCGCGACCACGATCAGGTCGTGATCGAGTGCCGATTCGTGCCAGTCGGCCAGCCACTCGTAGCCCGGCACGGCCCCGGCCGGGTCCGCGATCGTGAGGCGGAAACCCTGTGAGGCCAGGAAATCGGCCATCCAGCGGCCCATCTTGCCGCATCCGCCGATGACGAGCGCGCTGCGCCCCGTGCCCGCACCCTGCGCCGCGACGCGCGCCTGCTCCTGCGTCGTGAGCGAGCCGCGGATCAGCGACCTGAGCAGTGTCTCGGCAAGCGCCGGCGCCACGCCGAGGTCGCGGGCATCGACGCGCGCACGCAGCAGCACTTCGCGCTCGCGTCGGAAGTCCCGGGTGGATTGCCCGGTTGCGCGCTTCACCGCGTCGATCTCGGCGCCGAGCGCCTGGCGTTCGGCCACTATCTCCAGGAGTTTCCGATCGAGCACGTCCAGACGCGCGCGCAGGTCTTCGAGTGGTTTCATCGTCCCCGACAACGGATGCGACGGGGTCTTTTACCAAAGGAATCGGGGTCACGGCCATGGCGGCTGCGAAAATACCCGACGAGTGCGCGGCCGGATTTTCCGCTGGGGCATAATTCCCGCCCACGACCCGAGTACGCCTTTGCCCCGCCACGACCCGTTGCCGACCGAGCTGCCTTCCGACCCCCTGCCGTTGTTCGCGCAGTGGTTCGAGACCGCGCGGACGCGCCAGGTCCAACCCAATCCCGATGCGATGGTGCTTGCAACCACGACCGTCGACGGACGCCCGTCGGCGCGCGTGGTGCTCCTCAAGAAGCTGGTCGTGGACCCCGGCTATATCGTGTTCTACACCAACTATGACAGCCGGAAGGGTGGCGAGCTCGACGCGAATCCGCGTGCCGCTGCGGTCGTACATTGGGACACGCTTGGCCGCCAGGTGAGGCTCGAGGGCGCCGTGAGCGTTTCGCCACGCGAGGAGAGCGACGCGTACTTTGCGTCCCGTCCGCTCGACAGCCGGATCGGCGCGTGGGCGAGCCTGCAGAGCCAACCCCTCGACACGCGCGCCACCCTGCTCGCGCGTTTCGCAGCCGAGTCGGCTCGGCTCGGGGCAGACGTGCCGCGCCCGCCGCGCTGGGGCGGCTACCGATTGTGGCCGGAGGCGGTCGAGCTCTGGTGCGAAGGTGAATCCCGGATCCACGATCGCGCGCGCTGGACGCGCAGTGTCGCACCCGGATCGGCGGGCGCCTTTCGCGTCGGACCCTGGTACGCAACACGGTTGTACCCATAGGGCGCGACCGGGTGGCGAGGCGCAGCTTTCTCGGCAACCTGCGACTCGCGCTGCTCGTGGGGGTGCTGCTGTTCGTCGCGGTCGGTGCGTGGCTCGACCGTCGCCGCAGCCGCGACTGGGATGCGCCCCTGCGCGTCACCGTCTACGTGCTGACGGCAGGCGACGACGCGGCGTCGAAGTCCTACGCCGCCGCTCTCGACGATGATTCCTTCGACGACGTGGAGAGCTTTCTCGCCGAGCAGGCAGGCGCATACGGCCTGCCGCTCACCGAACCCATGCGTGTGCGTGTATCGCGCGCGGCCCGCGCTCTGCCGCCCGACCCGGGCGCGGAGCCCGGTCTGATGTCGGTCGTGCTCTGGAGCCTCCGGATGCGCTGGTGGGCGTGGCGCGTCGCCGCCGGCGATCCGCTGCCCCCGCCCGACATCCAGCTCTTCGCCATCTACTATCCCGAAGTCACAGGCCAGCCGCTGCCGGATTCGCTCGGACTCAGCAAGGGACTGGTAGCGATCGCCCGGCTCTTCGCCGGCCAGGGCTCGGCGGACGCGAACCAGGTCGTGATCGTGCACGAGCTGCTGCATACGCTCGGCGCGAGCGACAAGTACGACCTGCGGAGCGGCCGCCCCCTGGTGCCCGACGGTCTTGGAGACCCATCGCAGGATCCGGTGTATCCGCAGTCGCAGGGCGAGATCATGGCGGGCCGCATCGCAGTCAGCGCGAACCGTGCGGAACTCCCCGGGGCGCTTACGGATATGGTGATCGGCACCGCAACGGCGCGCGAGATCGGGTGGACACGATGAATAGCGCCGAGCAAGGGCTCGCCTGCGAAGCGCTCTCCGTGCGTGTACCAGGCCGCAAGCTCGTCGAGGCGCTCTCGATGCAGATTCGGCCCGGGACGATCCTCGCGGTGCTCGGTCGCAACGGCGCGGGCAAGAGCTCGACCCTGCATGCGCTCGCCGGGCTCAACGCCGCAGCGTCCGGTGAGGTCCGGATCGACGGTCGGCGTCTGGCGGAGTGGCCGCGACGGGCCCTCGCACGTCGCCTGGGTCTCCTGACGCAGGCGGTGGAGGACCCGTTTCCCGGCACGGTGCTCGACGCCGTACTCGTCGGGCGCCATCCGCACATCGATTTCTGGCAGTGGGAAAGCAACGGCGATCGCGACATCGCGCGACAGGCGCTCGCCGACGTCGATCTCGCGACGCTCGATGCGCGCGAGATCGGGACTCTCTCCGGCGGCGAGCGGCGCCGGCTGGCCGTGGCCGCCGTACTCGCGCAGGACCCGTCGATCTACCTGCTCGACGAGCCGATCCAGCAGCTCGACCCGCGGCATCAGATCATCGTGCTCGAGGTCTGCCGCCGGCTCGCGGACACGGGACGGTCCGTCATCATGAGTCTGCACGACGTCGGCCTCGCCGCTCGCTATGCCGACGAGGCGCTGTTGCTCTTCGGTGACGGTCGCTGGCTGCATGGGCCCGAAGGCGAAGTGCTTCGTGCTCCGAACATCGAGCAGCTCTACGGACTGCCCGTGCGCGAGCTCACCTGGAGCAGCGGTCGAACCTACGTGCCGGCCTGACGAGGTCGGTTACGGGATCACGCCGCACGCGATGCGCCCTGCACCGCCGCCGAGCGGCGCGGGATGGTCCGCGTGGTTGTCACCGCCAGCATGCACCATCAGGCTGCGACCCGAGACATCCTTGCGGGTGAGACGCGGCGCGAGCACGGGGTAGGTGGCCGTCCCGTCGGCCGCAACATAGAGCGCGGGCAGATCACCAAGATGACCGTCTCCCCACGGCAGCCCGTGGTGGCCCGATCCCTGCGGGTCGTAGTGCGCTCCGGCGGCCTGGCCCGCCACCATCGCGCCATCCTTCTCGGCCGGAGCGCAGCTCGGGTGCTCGTGCACGTGAAAACCGTGCAGCCCCGGCGGCAATCCCTTGAGCCGCGGCGTGAGCACGAGGCCGTGACGCGATTCGCTGAGCACGATCTCGCCGATTGCGGCGCCCTGGCCCTTGCTGTCGACCAGAGTCATGGACACGACTGTGTCGCCCGTGGGCGCGGGGGTTGCCGCGATCACCGCGCCTGCGGCGAGGGCCAGCAGGCAGACAGGGAGTCTTCGCATGTATCCTCCTTGAACCTTGGTTCGTCGCTGCCACAGAGCCTACATCAGCATGTCGGGAAATGGGCCCCGCGACGGGCGGACCTGAGTGGATCGCACGCGCACCGCAAACTCCGCAGGTCGTGACGCGGCCGCGCCCACAGTTGCGGGCGGTGCAACTGGCGCGGGAACCGCGCTACCGGGAGGCGCCCCAGTCGCGGCCGGCACCGGCACGCTGATCCGGGGCCGCTATCGCCTCGAACAGCTGCTGGGTGCCGGCGCCATGGGCCAGGTATGGAAGGCAAAGGACCTGCTGCTCGAGGAGGCAAGGGATCCGCGCCCACATGTGGCGATCAAGCTGCTGACCCGCGACATGCAGCGTCACCAGGATGCCTACGTCGCGCTGCAGCGCGAAGCCCGCAAGGCGAGCTCGCTCGCACATCCCAACATCGCCACGGTCTACACGTTCGACGTGGATCCGGACACTGGCCAGGCGTTTATCGCCATGGAGCTGCTCGACGGGATGCCGCTCGACGCATTGATCCGAGCCGAGCCGGGTGGCATCGCGCCGGAGCGCGCACGCGGGATCATCCGCGGGCTCGCCGCCGGGCTCGCCTACGCACACACGCGCGGCATCGTGCACTGCGATTTCAAGCCTGGTAACGCGTTCGCCACCCGCGAAGGCGCCGCGAAGATCCTCGACTTCGGCATCGCGCGGCTTGCGAGCGAAACCGACCGGGCGGCGGATGCGTTCGACGCGGGACGGCTCTCGGCGCTGACGCCGCGCTACGCGTCCAGCGAAATGTCGCAGGGCGGGCAGCCGCATCCGGCGGACGACGTGTACGCGCTCGGCCTCGTGGCCTATGAGCTCCTCTCCGGGCGGCATCCGTACGGCGGCCTGCCGGCCCGCGAGGCGGCGGCACGAGGGCTGCGACCCGCGCCACTCAAGGACATCGGACGGCGCCGCTGGCGTGCGATCGATCGGGCGCTCGAACTCGATCGAACCAGGCGATGGCCGCATGCGCAGGCATTCCTCGACGCATTCGAGGGTGTGCGCTCCTGGATACCCGCCCTGGCGGCGCTCGCGGCCGCCCTTGCGATCGCAGCCGGCTACTCCACCTGGATCGGGTATTCGCAGTCGCAGCCCGACGTGCCGTTTGCATCGCTTCCAGCCGAAGTGCAGGCACAGTTCCGCGCGGCAATGGAGCTCGGCGACTACGCCTTTCGAGCAGGCACGGTGTCGCTCGACGGCTCGGAAGCGCTCGCGCTCCTCTACGACGCCGTGTCGCAGTATTGCCAGGCCTATTCGCTGCATCCAAAAAACCCTGACGCCGAGGCGGGGCTCGACCGGGCGCTGGCCGCCTTTGGCGCGCAGCTCCAAGGAGCGATACCCGCGGTCCGAGCCGATGCGCGCGCTGGTCTCACTTCGCTGCTCGAGCGTCACCCGGAGCTCGCGCAGCACGCACCGCTCGCGGACCTGATCCGCGACCTGAGTTGACCCGTCGGCCCGTGCACGGCTGAGCCGTTCAGCCGCGTGCGAGACAGCCCGCCGATTCGAGTTGTGCGGACACGCGAGCGGCGATTGCCGGCCAGCGCGAGCCCCAGCAGCAGGCGTGATCCGCACCGCCCTCGATCCACACGAGCGCCCCGGGACGTTGCTCTGCGGCCGAACGGATCAGTGACGGTGGTACGACGGTGTCGCGCTCGGCGGCGATGTGGATCTCACACCCCGGCCGTACGGATCGCGTTACAAGCGGATCGAGCGATCTCGCGAGCGGCTGGTAGCCATGCAACGACGCCCAGGCGTCGACATCGAGGTTCGAAGCCAGGGTGACCACGGCGCGGACTGCGGGGACTCGGTTTGCGATCAGTAACGCGAGCGCGCCACCGCCGCTATAGCCCACCAGCACGACCGGTCGCGACCGTGGCGTCTCGAGTACGCGATCCAGCGCAGCAACCATGCTGGCCACCACCGGCTCGGAGTATCGGCCGTCAGTCCAGAGCGCGGGACCGCAGCCCGGATCCTCGGCGCGGCCGTGATAGCAGGGCCTTCCGAGCACGAGCGCGCCACCTCCCTGGACGGCGGCGAGCTCCGGAGCGATCGCGCGCACGGGGTCAGGATCAGTGGCAGGGTGCCTCCCATCAGGCGACCATGGACGTCCATCGCCCTCGAGAAACACGTATTGCGGGTCATCCGCGCGGACCGCGCCCGCAACCAGCAGCTGATGGGCAAAACCAAGCCCGGCTACTTCGCGCGTTTCGATCGAGGAGGCGGGAATGGCGCTCCCGGCATCCGGGCCTGCGCGGCAGCCGGCGACCAGTGCCGCCCCGGAAAGGACGGCGGCGAACCACTTAGGCTCCATACCTCATCTTGACAAGCCAGCGCCCCGGAAATAGCGTCCCGCCACGATAGCGCCAGCCGCTGGCCGGCGCATGCCGCCAGCAATGCAGGACGCAATACAGGCACTCGACCGATCACCGGTCAGGATTCGCCGCGATCGGGGGTGCTCGTCCCGCCGATCGCGCGCCGTCACCATCGGTGCACTGCTCTGGCTGGGCGGCGCCGCGCTCGGCCCCCAGGCGGCGCGCGCGGACCTCACCGATCCCCGGATCCTGGCGCAGCTCAATGCGCTCGAAACCGCGGCGGCGCGCGCCAATCAGGCAAGCTTCGACGCGCTCTCGGGCGCGTGCGCAGCAGGACCCGGGCCGGCCTGCCCCGATGACGTATTCGGCGTGTTCGAGGAGACACGCGAGCTCGTCCACACGGCGAACGAGCTGCTGGGCACCGGCGACACGAGTTTCAGCCTGGGACTCGACATCGACGGCCTGGGTTTCGCGCTGCGCTGGACGGCGGCCGAGGAGATCGCTGCCCAGGGCTCGATGACGACCGAGTTCGCGGCGAGCCAGCTCTCGGCGCTGTCGGCGCGTGTGGCCGCGCTGCGCTGGGGCATCAGCGGACCCCGTCTCACAGGTGTGCACCAGGCCGACGGCTCGATCCGCGTCGCGCGATCCGGGTCCTTGCCGCTGGGAGGCGGCGCAAGCGCCGACGCCGAGCTCGTGTACAGCCGCTGGAGCTGGTTCCTCGACGGCGCGTTTGGCTACGGCGACAAGGATCCGACCGCTCTCGAGGACGCGTTCGACTTCGACGGACAGGAGATCACCTTCGGCGTCGACTATCGCTTCTCGCCGATGCTCGCGGCCGGCGCGATGGTTGGTTACTCCACCAAGGAGGTGGATTTCGATTCCTCGCGCAGCGTCGTCGACGGCCGGATCAAGACCGACGGCTACAGCGGGATCGCCTACGCCCTGCTCGAAGGCGAGCGCGCCTACCTGAACGGCTCGCTCGGATTTCAGCGTCTGTCGCATGATTCGCGCCGCCGCATCACGTACCCTTCGCAGAATCCGCTGATCCCGGCGGTCGACAGTCTCGCGACCGGTTCGACCGAGAGCGACGCGCTGCTCGCGACCTTAGGCGCAGGCTACGCTTTCCGGTGGGGCGCATTCTCCATTGAGCCCTCCCTGGGACTGGATTACGTAGACGCGAAAGTCGACGGCTTCCGGGAGACGAGCGTCGACAACACGTCGAATGGCAGCCCCGAGGACCCGTTCGACCTGCAGATCGGCGATCAGGACATCGAGTCGCTCGACGGCAGCGCCGGGCTGCAGCTCCAGTACGTATTCACGCCGCGCTTTGGCGTGGTGGTGCCGTACGTGAGCGGGCGTTATCACCACGAGCTGCTCGACGACGTGCGGCGCGTGTCGGCCTTGTACGCCGACGCGCTCGGCCAGCTGATCCAGACGATAGACGCCGACTTCAACGTGCCCACGGATCCCCCCGACGAGGATTACTACACGGTCGCCGCCGGGACCACGGTGGTGCTCGCCGGCGGCCTGATGGGTTTCGTGCAGTACATGAAAGTGCTCGATCTCGATGATTATTCCGACGCGGTGATCACCGGTGGAATGCGCTATGAGTTCGGGCGGTGAGACGCGGCGTGCGATACCCGCTAGCCACCGGACTGATCTCGCTGCTACTTGGCTGCAGCGGCGCGAGCGACGTCGGCGAGCAGGACCAGGAGGCGCCGATCGCGGTGGCGAAGGTGCTCAATCACCCCTTCACGGCCCAGGGCGGCGATGCGACGGTCCGGGTGCGGAGCGGCTCCGAAGTACGGCTGAGCGGCAAGGACAGCAAGGGACGGGGTGTTCCGGTGCTGAGCTGGACCTGGAGCGCCGCGAACCCGGCGGCCGAACCGATCGCGCTCATCAAGCGCAACGAGAACACGGTAAATTTCACGGTGCCGCGCGCCGCCGCCGAGCTGCAGTTCCGTCTCACCGTCGCGGACGGCAACGGCGCCACCGATGAAGCGCTGGTGACGGTGCTCGTCGAGGAGGCGCTCGACCCGAATGAATTCCTCAGCTACGCGGGGAACACCGGGTACACGATCGTCGCGGTGACCAGCGCCGCGACGCCGCTGGCTTCCGACCTGCCCTTCCGGATGACGATCGAGCATCTGCTCGACTACACGGACCTCGACGGCGCCGCGCATGTGGATTTTCCACTTGCAACACGGACGCAGACGCTGGACGGCCGCTGGCTGCAGGTGAACGGCACCGGTGGGCCGGACTGCGCGGACTTCCGCAACCCGCGATTCGCGTTGCCCCTGCCCTCGCTGATCATGGACGACGTGCTCAGGAACGTCGGGGTCGATCATCCCGAGCTTGCCGTCGACCCGGCACGCATCGACGACGCCGTGCTTCATGTGCGGATCACGCTGACGCCCGAGGGCTCGCTTCCGGCTGGCGTACAGGCCGGTCTTTGCGTGCAGGACGCCGACGGCCTGAGCGTGGTCGCGAACGCCGCTTCTGCGCGAGCTTCGTTTGTCGTCGCAGCCGATGGCGTCTCGACTCTCGCAGATGTACCGCTCGACGCGCTGCACGGCTCCGCTACGCGCGTGCGCGACACCCGTGCGTCGGCGCTCGCATACTACCGGACCATCGACGCGCCGGACGACGAGGCAGCGAAGCGCGTCCTGTCCGGCTGGCTCGCGCAGGCCGGGTTTCCGGGCGGCGCGACCGACTGGGCGGCGATGCGAGCCGCACTCACGTCGTCGGCGACTGGAGCGCACGCGGTCTACCTCAACAACTTCGATCTCGGCTTCGGGCGCGACATGTACCTGCGCCTGGGCGCCTGCGACGACGGCACGCCCGCGAGCATGGCGCAGGCGACGCAGGGCGCCTGCGATGTCTACGGCGTCGTGATCAACTATGGCAGTCTCGAGGCCGCGGCGCGCAACCTGCAGCCGATCATCGCGGTGGCCATGGAATACACGCGTTCGCCCGCGAGCGGCGATCAGCGGATCACGAAGTTCTATACCTATGCGCCGAACCGGCGCGGTGATTTCGACCGCGTGCTCAGCATCGATCTCGACGGACGCGGCGAGAAATTCATGCCCGGCGCCTGCACCGTCTGCCACGGCGGAACGCCGCGCGGGCTCGACGCCGGCGATCCCGCCCGTTATGGCAACGGCGGCGACGTCGACGCAGCGTTCCTGCCCTGGGACCTCGATTCACTCCTCTACAGCGACACCGACCCTGCGTTCTCGAACGCGGGCGACCCGGACTTCCCGCCGGCCGAACAGGACCTCGCCGCGACGTATGCACGAGCGCCGCAGGAAGAGCAATTCAAGCGGCTGAACCAGCTCGCCTGGCTCACCTATGGCGATGAAGACCGCTTCGCGCTTGCGCGAGACCTGGTCGAGGGCTGGTACGGCGGGGCCGCGTTCCCGCGCGCGGCGTTCGACGGGAGCTATATACCGGCGGGATGGCGCGCCGAGACGGAGGGCAATCCCGCGGACGCGCCTTCGATCTATCTCGAGGTGTTCGCGCGCAACTGCCGGTCCTGCCACGTGATGCATGTGCCCGGGCCGAGCGGCACGGGTCAGTTCGCGATCTCGAGCTACGCGGACCTGGCAGGCGCGATCAACCTGACGACGCAGCTCGAGAGCGGGCGGATGCCGCTCGCCCGGCTCACGATGGACCGCTTCTGGCTGCCGACGCCCGGCGCCGAGGATGGTGTAGCTGCGGCTGAGCGGCTCTCGGAACATTTCCGCGACGATGGCAACGACGCGACCGCGGCATTCACGCGGCCGGGCCCGGTCGCGCGGATCGATGGCCTGGGTGCCACGGGTACCACGCTCGTCCGCGGCGCGAACTATGCGCTCGACGCACGACGCAGCACCATGCAGGCGGCGAACGGCGTCGCCTGGCGGCTTGCCGCACCCTCGGGAAGCCAGGCTCGGCTCAGCTTCGCGGATTCGGCCGAGCCGACCCTGGTCGGTATCGATCTGAAGGGTGACTACCGCATCAGCCTGTCCGTGTCGGGCACCGAGCCGGTCGATTGCGACCAGGCGCTGGCCGACGGCACGGCCGCCACGACCTGCGAGACGCGCACGCGCCGTGACAGCGTCCCGATCGTCGACACGGTCCGCAGGCAGGCGCTGACCATGCCCGTGGCACTCGATGCCGGCCGCACTACACAGCTCGAGCTGGGCGTGCGCTGGGACAGCGCGGGCGACGGCTTGATCGCGCTTCGCTCCGCGGCGGCAACGGCAAATACTGCCGGCATCGAGGCCGCGCCCTGCGCCGATGGCCTCGCGGTGTGCGTGACCGTTCCGCCCGGCGCGATCACGACGGAACCGGTACGCATCGACGCGGTGGTCGCGGACGAGGATGAGGATGCCGATGCCCTCGCCGCAAGTTTCGGTGTGTTCGTTCCGACCGAGCTCACGGTCCTCACCTGTGTGCGCGAAGTGCCCGTCCGGCCGAACAATGCGAGCGCCTATCCGGCGCAGATGCTCGACATCAATGACTGCGTTGCCGGCGCAGGGACGCGCGGCGTCCGGTTCCTGGACGGAGCGGGCGGCGAGATCGTCTCGGGTCGTCTCACCTACGTGCCGCCCGCCGGCCGGATGAGCGTGTTCGTCTCGGCGCCGCCCGAGTCGATTCGCCGGCCTGTATCGCCTGACTCAGAGCACATCGCCTTCAGTGCCGCGTATGCCGACGCCGGTCCGGCGGAACCAGCGCAAAGTGGAACCGTGGAGATCCGTTTTGTCGGTGTTGACGACGCGGACTGGACCGACGCCGCGGCGCCGGGCGATGCGGCCTCGTTCGCGCGGATGTACGAGTCGATGCGGCTGCCGACGGCCTGTGGCGGCTGCCACGCCCGGCCCGATAGCTCGATCGGCTTCCTCGGAATCGACGCTGCTGACGGGTACGCGCGCATGCGCTGCGGCGTCGATGGACGCGATCCGCTCGCGACCCCGTACGTGCTGACTGCGACGCCCGACGCGAGCGCGTTGAATCTCAAGCCGCGCGGCGGGCTGACCCATGGCGGCCGCTCGCTCGACCTGACGAGCGACCCGGTGATACGCACCCAGGTGTTGCCGGGGATCCTGCAGTGGATCGAACAGGGCGCCTACGACACTGAGCGCGTAGGCGTATCGGGTTGTCCATGATCGAGCGCGGTCGCGATCGCCAAACGAGGAGCGGAACAATGCCGGAGCTCAGGCCCAATGACAGGATGCCCGGATGCATCGCGGGCTTTATCCTCGCGGCGTGGGTTCTGGCTCCCGCGGGCGCTGCTGCCGCCGCCGCGCAATCCATGCAGCGGCAGGATCTCGAAATCGTCGACTGCCTGCTGCCGCCCCAGGTCCGGCAGGTGGGGGGGCGCACGTTCTCGACGCCAAGACGCCCGACGCGGACGACCGAGACCGAATGCCGCGTGCGCGGCGGCGAATGGGTGAGCTACGACCGCGCGAAGCTCGAAACTGCACTCGGCATCTGGCAGGCAGCCGCGGAATCGGGTGACGCGGAAGCTCAGACCGTGGTTGGCGAGATCTACGAGAAGGGGCTCGGCACGGCGCCCGACTATGCGCGCGCCGCGAGCTGGTATCGCAAGGCCGCCGACCAGGGCCACGCGCGCGCGCAGTTCAATCTCGGCACGCTCTATGAGCAGGGCCTCGGCGTGGAGAAAGATGCACTGCAGGCGCTCAACCTCTATCGCTCCGCCGGCGGTCTCGAGGGCGACGTCGGCTACGAGGAAGCGTACCGACGGGAGCTCGAGCAGCAGCGCGCAGAGCTCGAGAAAGCGATCGAGGAGCGCGACCACCAGATAGATGCGCTCGAGCGACAAATCGAGGAGCTCGAGCGCAAGCTCGAGGCGCAGGGCAGCGCTTCGGCGGAGCTGACGGGCCAGATCGCATCGCTCAACGCCCTGCTCGCCCAGGTCCGGCGCGAACGCGAGGGGAGCCAGACGCGGCTCACTTCGCTCCCGCCATCGCGCACGCGCGAGCCGTCGGCAGGCCGCGCTCCGGATACAAGCGCCGCACCCGCCGACGGCGCCACACCGCGTCAGCTTGCCGGGCTCGGTCTTGGACGCTACTACGCGCTCGTGATCGGTAACCAGAACTACCGGCGTATCGAGCCTCTGGTGACGCCGATCAACGATGCACGACGCGCCGCGCAAGTCCTCAAGGACGACTACGGATTCGCCGTCACGGAGGTCGACGACGCCGACGACGTCGCGATGCTGCGCGCACTCAACGATCTCAACGGAATCCTGAAGCCCGAAGACAATCTCCTGATCTACTACGCGGGCCATGGAAGCCGTCTGCGCAGCGGTGACCGCGAGACGGGTTACTGGCTGCCGGTGAATGCCGACCCGCCCCCCACCGACACGTTCTGGGTGGCAACCGAGCAGGTCACGGGGCACCTCGCGCGGCTGCCGGCGCGCCGTGTGCTGGTCGTCGCCGACTCGTGCTATGCAGGCCTGTTGTCGGACGATCCTAGTTTCCTGATGCGGCAGGATGCATCGCGCGTTTCGCTCGACTACGTCCGCATCCGACTGCCGAAGCGCGCACGGCTGCTCATTTCATCGGGCGGCGACCAGCCGGTGCTCGATACCGGCGGCGAGGGAAACTCGGTCTTTGCGCGCGCGTTTCTCGATGCGCTGGAATCGAACCGCGATGTCCTGTCGGCGCCGGCGCTGTTTGCGCGGCTGCAGAGCCGCGTCAAGGCGGCAGCCGCCCGCACCGGATTTCGCCAGGTGCCGGAATTCAAGGCAATCAAGGGTGCCGGGCACGAGATCGGCGACTTCTTCTTCGTGCCGGTAAGCGCCAGCCCGTGAACTCAGCGCCGGCGGCTGTGATAGCGTGCGGCCGGGCGGACGATCGCGGGCAACCTGGACGATGCGAGCACTGGCGAGACGACTCGGATCCCTGATCGGCGAGATCCGGCGGCGAGGCGTATTCAAGATCGTGGCCGCGTACACCGTCGTGGCCTGGGGCGCGTCGCTCGCGGCCACCTCGCTCCTGCCCGCCTTCGACGCGCCGCCCTGGGCCGCGCGCGCGTTCATCATCTGCGCGGTGCTCGGACTGCCGATCGCGGCGCTGCTGGCCTGGATCTACGAGATCACGGCCGGCGGCATCGTGCGCGACCCCGGTGCGGGCGGAGACGCCGCCGTCGGTGCAGCGAGTCCGATCTCAGGCAACACGACGCTGCTTTTCGGGTCGACCGACAGCGTCCGCGCACGCTGGCAGGATGCCGAAGGCAGTCACGAGCGCGTTTTCTTCGACGCGTTTTGCATCGGCCGTCACGAGTCCTGCGAGGTGCGCTTTGACGACCCGCTGATCAGCCGGCGGCACGCCGAGATCCGCTTCGAGCAGGGGCGCTGGTGGGTCATCGATCTCGCGAGCCGCAACGGCACCCGGCTCGATGGGCGGCTCGTCGAGCGCGCCCCGCTGCCTCCGACCTGCTCGGTGCAGCTCTACGATGCGGCACCCGCGCTCAGCCTCGAACTCGGCGGTCCGTCGGCGGCTGCGGTCACACTCGCGACGACCCCGGGCGCGAGCCCGGCGGAATGAGCCCGGCACGTGAACCGAACATCCGCCGCGCGGCAGAAGGTCTTGCCGTCGGGGTTGTGGGCAGACCGCGTGACGCGCGCTTCTAACGGTCTGGCTCGCTGTCCGCGACCGGATCGAGCCGCCATTCCCAGATACGGCCGTCCTCGGGATGATCGAGTTCCGAATCCCAGCGAAAGCCAGCCTTCTCCAGCACGCGCGTCGACGAGTTGCGCTCGGGCAGCGTCTGGGCCGTGATGACGATGGCGGGATCGGCCGTGCGCGCGAGCGCGACGAGCTCGCTGCACATGCGTGTCGCAAGACCGCGTCCTTCGTATCCGGGAAAGGTGAAATAGGCGAGCTCGACCCGTCCGTCACGCGGCGCGCATTTGAACGCGCAGGTGCCAACGCAGGCACCCTCAACGATCACGAGATAGCCGATCCAGGGCGGCTCGAACCCCTCCTCGCGATAGAGCATCGCGGTGCCGGCGAGTGCCTCGCGCGCCGCCTCCGGCAAGTCCGGCACCTCGCGTGCCGGCGCGCCGCTGATGGTGATGGAAACGAGGTCCACCTCAGGCCACGCGCGTCAGCTTGAGACCGAGGATGCCGGTCACAATGAGCATGACGCTGATGACCATCGAAGAACCCATGCCATTTGCGTGCTCTCTCGCGTATCGAACGATCCGCAAGTCTACGCAGGTTCAGCGCCGGTCGACGACGCGCTTGGCCTTGCCGATCGATCGCTCAATCGCCCCGGGGTCGTGCATCTCGACGGCGGCAGTGACCCCGATCCGACCCTTGATCTGCCGCGCGAGCTCCGCGCCCAGCGCAGTACCGCGCGATACATCGCCCTCGGGCGCGCGCTCGACGTGCACGGTGAGCGCATCGAGCGGACCCGCACGGGTGAGCTCGAGCTGGTAATGCGGCGCGAGCCCCGGGAGCCCGAGGATAAGCTCCTCGACCTGGCTCGGAAACAGGTTCACGCCCCGGATGATCAACATGTCGTCGGTGCGGCCGCCCATGCGTCCCATACGCCGCATCGAGCGCGCGGTCGGCGGCAGGAGACGCGTGCGGTCGCGCGTGCGATAGCGGATCACGGGCAGCGCTTCCTTGGTGAGCGAGGTGAACACGAGCTCGCCCTCCTCTCCGTCCGGCAGGACCCGACCGCTCTCCGGATCGATGATCTCGGGGTAGAAATGATCTTCCCAGATCACCGGCCCGTCCTTGGTCTCGACGCACTCGCTCGCCACACCTGGCCCGAGCACCTCGGAAAGCCCGTAGATGTCGACGGCATCGAGCCCCATCCGCCGCTCGATCTCGCCGCGCATTGCATCGGTCCACGGCTCGGCGCCAAAGATGCCGACGCGAAGCGAGCAGCCGGATGCATCGATGCCTCGCCGGGCGAATTCCTCCGCGATCGCGAGCATGTACGAGGGCGTGACCATGATGATGTCGGGGCGGAAATCGACGATGAGCTGCACCTGCCGCTCGGTCTGGCCGCCCGACATCGGGATCACCGTGCAACCCAGTCGTTCCGCGCCATAGTGCGCACCCAGCCCGCCGGTGAAGAGTCCGTAGCCGTAGGCCACGTGCACGATGTCACCGGCTCGCCCACCGGCGGCGCGGATCGAGCGCGCCACCAGGTCGGCCCAGGTGTCGATGTCACGGCGCGTGTAGCCCACGACGGTGGGCTTCCCGGTGGTGCCCGACGACGCGTGGATGCGCACCACCTGCTCGCGCGGCATCGCGAACAGGCCGAAGGGATACTGCTCGCGGAAGTCACTCTTGTTCAGGAAGGGAAACCGCGCCAGGTCGGCGAGCTCGTTGAGATCCTCGGGGCGGACACCCGCCGCGTCGAAGCTGGCGCGGTAATGGGGGACGTTGCGATACGCGTGCCCGAGCGACCACTTGAGCCGCGTGAGCTGCAGCGCGGTGAGCTCGTCGCGCGAGGCGCGCTCGATCGGCTCGAGCGTCGCATCCTGTGTCGCGCCGGCGGCGATCATCACGCCCCCGGCATCGCCGCGGCCACCGCGGCGGACGGGACCGAATCCGGCACCGCATGCTCGCTCACCATGGTGAGCACGTCGTAGGCGGCCACGGTCTCGCCGTGCTGGTTGGTGATCTCGGTGTCCCAGCGCACCTCGCCCCACCCTGCGCCGAGCCGCAGCGACTTTTGCTTGCAGGTGAGACGCACCTTGATCCGGTCGCCGGGCTTGACGGGCTTGACGAATCGCAGCGAGTCGAGCCCGTAGTTACCTAGCACCGGACCGTACGGCGGATCGACGAAGAGGCCCGCGGCCGCCGAGATGAGAAAGTAACCGTGTGCCACGCGGCCGCCGAACAGGGGGTTGCGCGCCGCTTCGCTGTCGCTCATGTGAGCGTAGTACCGGTCCCCGGAGAGCTCCGCGAACCGCTCGATGTCCTCGACGGTCACTTCGCGCTCCGCCGAGACCAGTGTGTCGCCGATCATCAGTTCGTGGAAGGGCTTGCGGAACGGATGCACACCGGGATCGCGCTGAGTGCCGCCGCGGATCCAACGTCCGCCGATGGCAGCCAGCGTATCGGGCGTACCCTGCAGCGCCGTGCGCTGCATGTAATGCAACACTCCGCGCAGACCGCCCATCTCCTCGCCCCCGCCGGCGCGGCCGGGTCCGCCATGAATCAGATGCGGCAGCGGCGAGCCGTGACCGGTCGACTCCTTGGCGCAATGCCGGTTCAGGATCAGCAGGCGCCCGTGATACGGAGCCAGGCCAAGCGCCAGCTCGGTCGCAACCGCGTCGTCGGCCGTCACGATGGAGCCGACGAGACTGCCCTCGCCACGCCGCGCAAGCGTGATGGCCTCACGCGCATCGCGATACGGGAGCACCGTCGCGACCGGCCCGAAGGCTTCAACGTGATGCACAGCCCGCGCGGACATCGCATCGCGGCAGAGCAAGAGCAACGGGGGAACAAACGCGCCGCGACGTGCGTCGGCGCCGCTCACTTCGAAGCGCTCGGGATCCCCGTGAACCACCCGCGCGTCGGCAGTGAGCTCGCGCACGCGTGCGAGCACCTCGTCGCGCTGCGTGCCGCTCACCACCGGGCCCATACGGACTTCCTTGCGCCGCGGGTCGCCGACCAACACCTTAGCCAGCGCTTCCGAGAGCGCCTCGACCAGGGCACCGGTCACCGCTGTCGGCACGATCGCCTTGCGGATCGCCGTGCACTTCTGACCGGCCTTCGCCGTCATCTCGCGCACGACCTCTCTGACGTAGAGGTCGAACTCCGGCGTGCCCGGACCGGCGTCGGGTCCGAGCACCGACGAATTGAGCGAGTCGGTCTCCGCGACGAAGCGCACGGAATTCCGGATCACGGTCGGGTGCGCGCGCAGCCGGGCCGCGGTGGATGCGGACCCGGTGAACGAGACGATGTCCTGGCAGCTCAGATGCTCGAACAGATCGCCCACGCCGCCGCAGATGAGCTGCAGCACGCCCTCGGGCAGCAGCCCGGAATCGACGATCGAGCGGACGACCCGCTCGGTGAGATAGGCGGTCGAGGTCGCCGGCTTGACGATCGAGGGCACTCCCGCGAGCAGCGCCGGAGCGAACTTCTCGAGCATCCCCCACACCGGGAAGTTGAAGGCGTTGATGTGCACTGCCGCGCCCTCGAGCGGCAGGCAGACGTGCTGGCCGACGAAGCTGCCGGTCTTCGACAACGGCTCGACACCGCCGTCCAGGTAGACATGACCGTTTGGAAGCTCGCGCCGGCCGCGGCTCGCGTACGCAAAGAGCGTACCGATCCCGCCGTCGATGTCGATCCAGGAGTCGCTGCGCGTCGCTCCCGTGGCGTAGGAAAGCTCGTAGAACGATTCCTTGTGCACGGTCAGGTGCTGCGCGAGCGTCTTGAGCAGGGCTGCCCGTTCGTGGAAGGTCATCCGGCGCAGCGCCGGACCACCCGCCGCGCGAGCGTGCTCGAGCGTGCCCTGGAAGTCGATCCCTCCCGACGAAGCGACGGCAACGGGTTCGCCTGTCGTCGCGTCCCTGAGCGTGACCGCATCCCCCGTGCCTGGCTGCCATCGGCCCCGGACGTAGCTCTCGAGATTCATGACACCGACCTCTTATGCGCGTTCCAGGACCAGCGCGATGCCCTGGCCGACACCGATGCACATGGTGCACAGCGCGTACCGTCCGCCCGTGCGCGTGAGCTGGCGCGCGGCCGTGGTGGCGAGCCGCGCGCCGCTCGCACCGAGCGGGTGACCGAGCGCGATCGCGCCGCCGTTCGGGTTGACGTGTCGTGCATCGTCGGCGACACCGAGCATGCGCAGCACCGCGAGCGCCTGCGAGGCGAAGGCTTCGTTCAACTCGACGACATCCATCCGATCGATGCCGAGGCCGAGGCGGTCCAGCAGCTTGCGCGACGCGGGCGCCGGACCGATGCCCATGATACGCGGCGCCACGCCTGCGACGGAGGCGCCGGCGATGCGCGCCATGGGTTTCAGCGAATATTGACGCGCTGCGCGCTCGCTCGCGATCAGCAGCGCGCAGGCGCCGTCGTTCACCCCGGAGGCGTTGCCCGCGGTCACGGTGCCGCCCGCGCGAAACGGCGTCGGCAGCCTCGCGAGTGCCTCGAGGCTGGTCTCGCGCGGGTGCTCGTCGCGTGCGACGATCACGGGCTCGCCCTTGCGCACAGGCAGGGTCACGGGAACGATCTCCTCCGCAAGGACTCCGCTCGCCTGTGCAGCGAGGGCGCGCTGCTGGCTGCGGAGCGCAAACGCATCCTGGTCGGCGCGTGACACTTCGAAATCCGCTGCAACGTTCTCGCCCGTCTCGGGCATCGAGTCGACGCCGTACTGATCCTTGAGCAGCGAATTGACGAAGCGCCAGCCGATGGTCGTGTCGTAGAGCTGCTGGTTGCGCCCATAGGCCGCATCGGCCTTCGACAGAACGTAGGGCGCACGGCTCATGCTCTCGACGCCTCCCGCGATGACTAGCTCCGCCTCGCCCGCGCGGATCATGCGCGCCGCGGTCGCCACGGCGTCGAGGCCGGAGCCGCAGAGGCGGTTCATCGTCATGCCCGGCACCTCGACTGGCAACCCGGCGAGCAGCGCGCCCATCCGCGCGACGTTGCGGTTGTCCTCGCCGGCCTGGTTGGCGCAGCCATAGATCACGTCGTCGAGCGCGGCCCAGCGCACGTCCGGGTTTCGCTCGACGAGCGCCCGCATCGGTACCGCGGCGAGATCGTCGGTGCGCACGCTCGCCAGCGCGCCGCCATGGCGGCCGAACGGGGTGCGCACCGCGTCGCAGATGAAGGCCTCGCTCATACGGAATCTCCTGCTGCGTCCTCGGGCACAAGCCGCCCGGCCACGCGCTGGCTGCGGCCGCGGAACAGCGCGACTGGCTCACCGCGCTGGTTTGTCACGACGATCTCGTAGAGCCCGCTCCGTCCGCCGCGCCAGAGCTCGCGTGCAGCCGCCGTCAGCACGTCACCCTCGCGCACCGCCGCGAGGAAATCGATCGAAGCGGCGGCTGCCACCGTGCTCTCGCCATAGGAATTGCAGGCGAACGCGAACGCGCTGTCGGCGAGCGCGAAGACGAGGCCGCCATGGCAGATGTGATGACCGTTCGTCATGTCCGGTCGCATCTGCATCGTGAGCTCGGCCTCACCCGGCGCGATGCGCGTGATGCGCATGCCGAGCGACTGCGAGGCGCGGTCCTGCTCGTAGAGGACGCGCGCCGCGCGCTCCGCGGTGTGCTGCGCCAGGCCTGAGTCGATCGTGCTGTCGGTGGAGGCGCCCATGGTTCAGCGGCCGTGGAAAACCGGCGCGCGCCGGGCGGTGAACGCGGCCACGCCCTCGGCATAGTCGGCCGACCATCCGAGCTCGCGCTGCATGTCGCGCTCGACGTCGAGCTGCTCTTCGAGCGTTCGCGACCAGCCGCCGTAGATCGCCTGCTTGCTGCGCGCAAGCCCGAGCGTCGGCGCGGCCGCGAGAGCCTGCGCGAGCCCGTCGACCGTCGAGACGAGCTCCGGGTCGTCGACGCACTGCCAGATGAGCCCCCAGGCCGCGGCCTGCTCCGCGGCGAGCTTCTCGCCCAGCATCGCGAGCCCGATCGCGCGCGCATTGCCCACGAGCCGGGGCAGGAACCAGGTGCCGCCGCTGTCCGGCACGAGGCCAAGCCGACAGAACGCCTGCACGAACGCGGCTGAGCGCGCCGCAACGACGAGATCGCAGGCAAGCGCGATGTTCGCGCCGGCACCGGCCGCGACGCCGTTGACCGCGGCGATCACGGGCATCGGCAAAGCGCGCAACGCGAGCACCAGGGGCTTGTAGTTCTCCTCGATCGAGGCACCGAGATCGACGCCCTTCTCGCCCGGCGTCACCGCTCGATCGCCGAGATCCTGGCCCGCGCAGAAACCCCGCCCGACACCGGTGAGCACCAGCACGCGTGCACCGTCCGGCGCGAGACGCGCCAGTGCGGCGCGCAGCTCGCCATGCATCTGCGCATTGAAGCTGTTCAGCTTCTCCGGCCGGTTGAGCGTGATCCGTCCAACACCCGACTCGACCGAATAGAGAATCGTTTCGTACTGCATCTGGGCTCCAGGAACGTGCGGTCGATGCCGACCCGCTACTCGTCGTAGGTGATCTCGAGCTCCGGGCTCGTGGGCCGGGCCTGGCAGCAGAGGATGTAGCCGGCGTCGAGCTCCCAGTCCTCGAGCGCGACATTGTTGTCCAGTGTCACGGTGCCGCGCACCAGCTTTGCGCGGCAGGTCGAGCACACGCCGGCGCGGCAGGAGAACGGCAGGTCGATGCCTGCGCGCCCGGCGGCGTCGAGGACGAATTCGTCCGCCGCGGTGACGTCGAAGACCCTGCGCCGCCCGTCCATCACGACGGTGACGGTCGCGAGACGGTCCGCGCCGGCGGCCGGTGCGGGCGGCGCAACCGGCACGGCTTGCGGCGCCCGAACCGCCTCGGGGGCATTCGCCGGCGCCGATGCGCCCTCGGCGAGCGGTGTGAAGTGCTCGACGTGGATGCGCCCGCGCGCACCGAGTCGGCCGAGCTCACCGCGGATGTCCTCGATCATGGTCCCCGGGCCGCAGAGAAAGTACTCATCCACGGCCGCGGGATCGAATGCGCCCTGCGCCAGCTCACGCACCTTGGGCGCGTCGAGCCGACCATTGAAGACATCGAGCTCCTGCGGCTCGCGGCTCATGACGAAATGCACCGAGAACCGCGCGACGTAGCGGTCCTTGAGCCCCATGATCTCCTCGAGAAACATCGTCCGGGCGATGCCGGTATTGCCATAGAAGAGCTGGAAGCGGCTCTGCGGCTCCGTTGCGAGCACGGACGAGGCGATGCCGAGCACCGGGCTGATGCCGCTGCCCGCGGCGAAGGCGACGCAGTACCGCGGTGTCGCGGGACCATCGGCGGGTGCGCTCGCGGGGTGGAAGCTCCCGATCGGTGGCAGCACCTCGATCGTGTCGCCGACCGGCAATCGCTCCGCGAGGAACCGCGACATCGCACCGCCCGGCTGTACGCGCACACCGAGCTCGAGCTCGGGCCCGGCCGGAGCGCTCACGATCGAATACGTTCGGCGCTCCTCGCGCCCATCGAGCATCACGCGCAGTGCCACGTGCTGTCCGGGCTCGTGGACATACGTCTGGCGAAGATCCTCGGGTATTGCGAGCCGGAGGCGCACCGCATCCTCGGCGGCCGCCGTGCGGCTCGTCAACCTGAGTGGGTGAAATCTCAGCATGCGCGACCAATGATTGGCTCAGGGCCAGCTATTCCCGAGCCAGGTTTTCCTGATGTCAGTGGCACTTGAAGCGATCAAACGGCTCGAGACAGCTTTCGCAACGATAGAGCGCCTTGCACGGCGTCGAGCCGAACTCGCTCAGCCGACGCGTCGACTTCGACCCGCAGCGGGGACACGCGAGCTCGCGGTCGACGCCCGGAGGGGCGATCCCGTACTCACGAAGCTTTCGATGCCCCTCGGCGCTGATCCAGTCGCTGCTCCACGGCGGCGCGAGCTGATCGTACGCGCTCGCTTTCTCGAAGCCCGCCCGCCGCAGCGCCTGCACGATGTCGCTACGTATCACCGCGGTCGCGGGGCAGCCCGAATACGTCGGTGAGACCGCGACCCGCACGGCGCCGTCCGGACCCAGCTCGACGGCACGCACGATACCGAGATCGAGCACCGAGAGCACCGGGATCTCGGGGTCCGGAACACCGGCGAGAACCGCGCGCACGCGTGCCTCGATGGGCGCCGGTGCGGCGACGTACGTCGGGTGTTCCCTGATCGCGGTCATCGCGACGGCTACCAGGTCGCACCGGGATAGGTGCGCGCGAGGTGCTGCATGTCGGCCAGCAGGTAGCCCAGGTGCTCGCTGTGCCGTCCCTGTTTGCCAGACCAGCGGTAGATCGCGGCAGCGGGCCTCGCGAGCGTTGCGTCGCGCAGCACCGCGTCGATCCGCGCCGACCACGCCGCAGCCATCGGCTCCATCGGCGGTGCGACACCTGCAGCGATCATCTTGCGGTCTAGCTCATCCGTTCCGACGAGCTCGCTGGTGTACGGCCAGAGCGCGTCGAGCGCGCCCTGCATGCGCGCGTGGCTCTCCTCGGTTCCATCGCCCAGGCGGACGACCCAGCCTGAGCTGTACGACAGGTGATAGCGCGTCTCCTTAAGCGCCTTGGCGGCGATTGCGGCGAGGCGCTCATCGGACGATGACGTGAGACCCGTGTAGAGCTCGTGCTGCCAGGCATCGAACAGGAACTGCCGCACGATCGTGTGCGCAAAATCGCCGTTCGGCTGCTCGACCAGTGTCGGATTGAGGAACTCGTGCTCCTCGCGCAGGAAAGCCAGTGCATCCTCGTCGCGCCCCTGCCCCTCGAGCTCGCCTGCGTAACCGAGCAGCAGCCGTGCCTGGCCCATCAGGTCGAGCGCCGTGTTTGCGAGCCCGAGATCCTCCTCGAGTGCGGGAGCATGACCGATCCACTCGCCCAGGCGCTGTGCCAGAACCAGGCTCGCATCGGCGAGGCGCAGCACGTAACGGACCCTCGCCGCCGCGACCGCGGCGTCCGGAGCGGCCGAAGCCGTCGCGGTCGCGCTCACAGCGTCTTCACCTCGTCGGGGATGTCGTAAAAGGTCGGGTGGCGGTACACCTTGTCGCGTGCCGGCTCGAACAGCGCATCGGCATCCGCCGGGTCGGACGCCAGGATGTCCGCGGAGCGCACCACCCAGATGCTGATCCCCTCCTGGCGGCGCGTGTACACGTCGCGTGCGTGCTCGAGCGCCATGCGCGCGTCTGTGGCGTGCACGCTGCCGACATGCTTGTGATCAAGACCGGCACGTGCGCGGATGAAGATCTCGTAGAGCGCCCAGCCGTCGGTTCGCTCGCCTTTATGTTCCATGGGATTACCCTCAGCGTCCTCAGGCCGCCACGCGCGCCGTCGCCGCCCGCTTTGCGGCGTGCGCTACTGCGGCTTCGCGCACCCAGCGACCGTCCTCGTGCGCCTTGCGCCGCGCTTCCAGCCGCTCGCGGTTGCACGGCCCGTGGCCCTTGAGCACGTCTTCGAATTCCCGCCAGTCGATCGAGCCGAAGCGGTAGTGCTGCGTCGACTCGTCCCAGGCGAGCTCCGGATCCGGCACCGCGAGTCCGAGGAATTCAGCCTGTGGCGCGGTGAAATCGACGAATTTCTGCCGCAGCTCGTCGTTCGAGAAACGCTTGATCTTCCAGCGCATCGATTGGGCGCTGTGCTTCGAATCCACATCCGACGGCCCGAACATCATTAGCGACGGCCACCACCAGCGATTGAGCGCGTCCTGCGCCATGTTTTTCTGTGCCGTCGCGCCGCGCGCGAGCTTGAGCATGATCTCGAAGCCCTGCCGCTGGTGGAAGCTCTCCTCTTTGCAGATGCGCACCATCGCCCGCGCATACGGGCCGTAGGAGCAGCGGCAGAGCGGAATCTGGTTCATGATCGCCGCGCCGTCGACCAGCCAGCCGATCGCGCCGATGTCCGCCCAGGTCAGCGTCGGATAGTTGAAGATGCTCGAGTACTTGGCGCGGCCGTCGAGCAGCTGGTCGACCAGCTCCTCACGCGACACGCCGAGCGTCTCGGCGGCGGCGTACAGATACGCGCCATGACCGCCCTCGTCCTGCACCTTGGCCATCAGGATCGTCTTGCGCAGCAGGCTTGGCGCACGGGTGATCCAGTTGCCTTCGGGCAGCATGCCGACGATCTCGGAATGGGCGTGCTGCGAGATCTGCCGGATCAGCGTGCGTCGGTACGCCTCCGGCATCCAGTCCTTGGGCTCGATCTTTTCCTCGGCGTCGACGCGCGCCTGGAAACGCGCCTCGCGTTCGGCGTCGCTCGCCGCATCGGGTGGCGCGGGCTCACGCCCCGCCGCATCCAGTCCCTGTGTGTACATGCCACGCCTCGCTGTCCGGGAGCGCGGCCAACTGTGACACAGAGATCTTGCCTGTGCAACGATTTCTGTGTCAGATTGATTGCATGGAGGATCCGATTGACATGAGCAGACGTGTACCTGCGACCGCCGCTGCGCTCGTGAGCCGTTTCCGGCGCCAGCGGCCGCTGCGGGCGGGGTCACTGCTGGTTACGATCTTCGGCGACTCGATCACGCCGCTGGGCGGAGTCGTCACGCTCTCGAGCCTGATTCGTCTCGCGGCGCCCTTCGGCATCAACGAGCGGCTGGTGCGGACCTCGGTAGCGCGGCTGGCGCAGGACGGCTGGCTGGCGAATCGCCGCGAAGGACGCCTGAGCGAATATCGCCTCACGGAAACGGGGCGAGCGCGGTTCGCGGATGCGACACGGCGGATCTACGCCTCCAATCCGCATACCTGGTCCGGATCGTGGACCCTCGTGCTGCTGCCGTCGGCCGGTGCTGCGGGCCGCGGAGACCTCCGTCGCCAGTTGCAATGGCTCGGCTTCGGGCAGATCGAGCCCGGCGTGCTGGCACATGCAACGCTCACCGCGGCGGACGCCCGCCTGAGCTGCAGCCGCCTCCCCGGCGGCGAGCGGGTTCTGGTATTTGCCGCAAACGGCCAGGATCGTCAGACCGATCGGCGCATTGCGACGTCGGGCTGGGAGCTCGGGGCGCTGGCGGCGCGCTACCGCCGCTTCATGACGGCGTTCGAGCCGGTGCGCACGGCGCTCGATCGCGGGCCGTCGCTCGATCCGGAATCGGCGTTTGTCGTCCGCACGTTGCTGCTGCATGAGTTCCGCAAGGTGCATCTGCGCGACCCGCTGCTGCCCGCGCCGCTCCTGCCCGCCGACTGGGCCGGTTTTGCCGCGTACGAGCTCTGTCGCGATCTCTATGCGCGCGTCTTTCACCCGGCGCAGGCACACCTGGCCGTGCACGGGCGGCGGCTCCGCGGTCTGCTCCCATCGATCGATCCTGAAACCTATGCTCGATTCGGCGGGCTCGCCCGCGCAGATCAGAACCTGAGCGCCCAGTAACCGACATCGATCCAGCGCCCGAATTTCCACCCCACCTCGCGCATCAGGCCGGCGGGCGCGAAGCCGAGACTCTCGTGCAGCGCGATGCTCGCCGGGTTCGGAAGCGCGATGCCGGCCAGGACCACGTGCACCTCGCGACTGCGAAGCTCCCCGAGCAGCGCCTCGTATACCCGCCGGCCGTGACCGCGGCGCTGGAACCGAGAGTCGACGTACACGCTCCCCTCGACCGTGTGCCGGTACGCCGGACGCGTCTTCCACGGCGAAGCCCGGGCATAGCCGGCAAGGACGCCGGCTTCCTCGATTACGAGCCAGGGCAGCGTTGCGGCACGGATCCGGCGACTCATCTCGCGCGCCTCGAGCGGTGTCTCATCAAAAGTTACGATCGTGGCGGTGACGTGGGGGTTGTAGATCGCGCATATCCGCGCGGCATCCCTGGCGCCCGCCGCGCGGATCCCTATCGCCGGGACGTCAGGACGCACTGGTGTCGGCCGCTGGGAGCGCGACGAACTCGCCGGCGAACGCACCCGCCTGGGTGCCAGCAAAGGTCAGGGTGGCGTGCATCTCGATGCGCGCCGGCCGGCCGCGCGCAACCGCCGACCGGAACCGCTCCCAGCGCTTGTGGTCCGGTGCCCGCGCTTCCGCCTCGAAGTCGCCCGCAATGGCCTGCTCGAAGTCCATCTCGCTGCGCCGGATGACGAGCCGGCCGGCGAAGCCATCCGCCGAGAGCCGCAGGTGCAGGAGCCCCCAGGCCGCGAGTGTGGCGACTGCAGCGGCGCTGCCTCCGAACACCGTGCGGCGATGATTGATGTTGGGCGCGAGCGGTGCGGCGAGCCGCACCTGCTCGGGCGTGGCCGCGAGGACCGCGACCTGCATCGCCGCAGAAAGCGGGATCTGCTCGTGCAGATAGCGCTCGAGATCCCGCGGACTCATGTATCCAGCGCGGCGAGGACGGCGGGGTGCAGCACGCCGTTCGTCGCCAGCACGCTTGTGCTGTCGAGCGCCATCGGCTGGCCTTCCAGGTCGGTAAACCTGCCGCCCGCCGCCTCGACGATGACGGCGCAGGCGCCCACATCGAGGATGTTGACGTCCGATTCGATCACGGCATCGATGCGGCCCGACGCGAGCAGATGGTAGTGAAGAAAGTCGCCGTAGCCGCGGATTCGCGACAACCGGCCGATCATCCGCCCGACCGCGGGCCAGCGCGGCCCGGTCGCCAGCGTCTTCAGGTTGCCGGTGGAGAGTGTCGCCGACTCGAGCGCGTCGATGCGGCTCACGGCGATGGGCGCATCGTTGAGCCAGGCGCCGACGCCGATCTCCCCGTATGCGAGCTCGCCGTATGCGGGCGCCGAAGAAACGCCCACGATCAGCCGGCCCCTGTGCATGAGCGCGATCTGCGTCGAGAACATCGGGTATTCGCGAATGAAGGCCTTGGTGCCGTCGATGGGATCCACGATCCACACGTAGTCGGCGTCCATCGCGCTGGTCCCGGTTTCCTCGCCGTAGAACCCGTGGTCCGGAAACCGCGCCGACACGATGCTGCGGATGATCTTCTCCGTCTCGACGTCAGCCTCGGTCACCGGCGACTTGTCGGCCTTGATCGTGATCTTGAGGTTGCGCTGGTAGTAACGCCGGATCACGTCCGCAGCGGCGGACGCCGCCTCGAGCGCGGTGCGGAGAAACTCCGAGTGAGCCATGGCGTACGCGACCTCCTGCAAGGCAGGCGGCGGACTCGTGTCGACGTTTCCGGCGCCGGCGTTCAACATATCAGCTTGGAATCACGTTGCGCCACGGAGTCTGCATCCGGATGAGGGGTCGAGAGTTCACGACGGCGGGGTACGGCGGGCGCCATGCGTGCAGCGCGGCTGTCGCGATTGCGCTGCTGCTGGCGGGCTGCGACGGCAGATTCAGCGCGGATCTCGCCACCGATACGCCGGCTGACCCGGAGATCAACCAGCTACAGGTCAGCCTGCTCGGCCTCGAGTTCCGCAAGGCGGATGGCGCAACCGCGACACTCGAGTTTCGCGCCGGGGAGTCCGTCGACCTGCTCGATCTCACGCAAGGCGATCCGATGCGTCTTTTCACCGGTGAGGAACTGCCGGCCGGACAATACACCGGCGTGCGGCTGTTGTTCGACAGAGGTGCGGATGGGACTGTCGTCACCACGAACGGCGACGTGTTCCCCGTCCTCCTGTCCGACGGCGCATTCGCCCAGGTCGACTTCGCGGTGCAGGACGGCGAGAGCAGCAGCGAGCTCCTGACCCTTACGCTGGATTTGCGCCAGTCTCTACGCTTCGACGACGTCGACGACGAGTACACGCTGACCCCGTTGCTGCGCACGGTCCGCACGGGCGACGCGGCGTTAATTCAGGGGGCTGTGAGCACGAGCTGTCCGGCAGGCACGTCGCTGATTCTCGGCGGCGCGGTCTATGCCTTCGCCGGCGCGGATGTGACAGCCGACGATCTCGACGGCACGACACCCGAGCCGTACGCCACGACCGGTACAGTGCTGAATACCGACAACGGTCAGTTCAGCTACGCGTTGCGCTTCCTGCCAGCAGGGGACTACACGCTCGCGCTGACATGCAGCGGCAACGAAGATGAGCTCGGCGCCGACGACGAGCTCGATTTTCGGGATGGCGTGAACGTGACCATACAGGCCGACGATGTGCTGCAGCGCAATCTCAGTTGAACGCCTTCAGCACCTCGCGTGTCAGATCCCAGCGATCGAAACCCTGTTTGCCGAAGTCGAGTCCACGTCGCACGATCACGAGCCTGCGCGATGGCACGACGACGACGTACTGCCCGCGGTTCCCGGCCGTGGCGTACGCGTCTTTGGGCACGTCGTGCCGGTCGTCCGGCACCAGCCACCATTGCCCGCCGTACTGCCGTCCTGTCCTGGCCGTCGCAGGCGCCGGCGTGCGCACGAAGTCGATCCATTTCTCGGAGAGCAGCCGCTCGCCATTCCAGACACCGCCGTTCAGGTACAGGAGGCCGAAACGCGCCAGGTCGCGCGCGTTCGAATAGACCTGGCTGCTCAGCACGAAATCGCCAAAACGGTCAACGCTGACGAGCGTGTTGCGCATGCCGATGCGATCGAGGAGCGCGCGCCTGGGGAACTCGAGGTACGCGCGGGCGTTTCCGAGGGCGCGCTTCATCGCGTAGACGGCGAGCAGCGTGTCGTAGTTCTCGTAGTTCCACGTCGTGCCGGGCTCGCGCGCGAGCGGGCGGCTTCGCGCGCCGATCGTCGAGCTCGCGCCCGCCCAGTAGGAGAGGCCCGATCCCGTCGCGTATTCGAGGCCGTTGTCGTCCACGGGTTCGAGACCGCTCGCCATGTTGAGGACGTGACGCAGCGTGATTCGGGCGCGCGGGTCGGTTCCCGCCGCGGCGCCCGCCGGGAGCCAGTCCACGTCGAGTGGCGCATCGAGGGACATCTTGCCCTGGTCGACGAGCATACCGATCAGCGTTACGGCGATGCTCTTCGCCGTGGACCAGGTGCGCGTGCGCGTCGTGACGTCGATACCGGGGGCGTAGCGCTCATGGACGATCCTGCCGTCGTGAACGATGAGCAGACTCAGCGTTACCTGTTCGGGCGACTCGCGGTCGAAGGCCCAGTCGGACGCCGCCGCGAGCGCCTCTGCGTCGATACCGGGAGGGGGCGGCGCATCCGCGACGAGGTCGCCGTCGGGCCATGCGGTCTTGGCAGGATCGCCGGGCGGAGACGGCATTTCGAGTGACGGCAGCTCGTCGATCGTCCCAAAACCCTGATCGGGCGCGAGCATCACGCAGCCGACGCCGTCGCGAAAGGCGGCGCGCATGACGGGTGTGTCGCCCGAGGCGGCACCGACCACCACGGTCCTTCGCGCCCGGTCGACTGCGTAGTCGCCACCGGCCGGGGTGCCGACCGGTTTCGGGAGGAAGGCCAGCTCCTGGGCGAATACCTGTTCCAGCGTCCGGTGACTCGTGAAGAGCCCGTTGCACATCATGAGCGCCTGCTGGCCGTACCGGATCATGGCCCGCTGCGGCTGCCAGTAGTCGAAGCGCTCGGCCTGCTCGGGCCGGGCGAGGTTCGGCATCAGCATGACAGCGGCGATCAGAATTTCAGACGCGCGGATCATGGCCTCCGGATGATAGCGAACGGCTTGACAGCCCTCCCGCCCTTCCATACGTTGCGCGAACCGCCAGGTGATCCCGCGCGTAAGCGTCGGGATAACGGGAAGCCGGTTTGAAGCCGGCGCTGCCCCCGCAACGGTAGTCGAGTTGAAGCTGCATCGGCCGGATCCTCCGGCACCCACTGCGCTCCGCGGAGCGTGGGAAGGGGATGCACGCCGGGTCGTGAGACCCGCTCGAGAGCCCGGAGACCGGCCTGACGGTGCGAGACCAGCCACGCGGCGGGCGGGCGGGTACGTGCCTTCGGGCCGACCCCTCCTCCTCCACGAGCTGGCTATGCCATCACCTTGCGGGAGCGCATGGGGGTTCAGATGTCCGTTCTATCCCGGTTCGGTTCCAGTTCGTTCTGCGTGGCTCTATCGCTGTCCTTTGGGACAACGGCGCTTGCGGAGGACACAGTGCCCGCCGAGCGACGCGTGATCGTTACCGCTACGCGCACTCCGACGCCGATCGAGGAGGTACTCGCCTCGGTCGTGGTAATCGACCGCGACGAGATCGAGCGCAGCCTCGCCGGCGACGCCGGTGATCTCCTGCGCTTCCACGCCGGCCTCGACATCGCGCGCACCGGCGGTCCCGGCCAGACGACCTCGCTCTTCATACGGGGCGCGGAGAGCAATCACACGCTGGTGATGGTCGACGGTGTCCGGATCAACCCCGGCACGATCGGGCAGCCCGCATTGCAGAACCTCGCACCCGAGCTGATCGAGCGGATCGAGGTGGTGAAAGGCCCGCGATCTGCGCTCTACGGCACCGATGCGATCGGCGGAGTCGTCAATGTCATCACGCGGCGCGGGTCACTCGACGGCTGGTCGGCGCAACTCGGATACGGCGATTACGACACGCGCGAGGCGAGCGTCATCGGCGGTGTCGCGAGTGAGGCGGGATCGCTCGATCTGGGGCTTTCGTGGCTCGACAGTGCGGGGTTTCCAACCCGCAGCGACGACACCGTGGATCGCGGCTTCGACAACCTGAGTCTCACGATGGGCGGAAACACCTCCGTCGGCGCAGTGGATCTGACGGCGCGTCTCTGGCATGCCGAAGGCAACACTGAGTACTCCGATTTCTTTCTGACGCCGGTCGACCAGGACTTCGACAATTCGGCGGCCTCGCTCAAGGGGGCGGTGGCGACCGGTGACCAAGGTCTCCTGACCGTCACCGCGGCCTACTTGAAGGACGAATTAAGTCAGAACCAGTCGCCGGACTTTCTCGAGACGGACCGCCTGACGCTCGACGCGCAGCAGGATTGGCGCGCGAACGATCAGCATTCGCTCTCGGCGGGCGTGCAGTATTCGGACGAAGACGCCAAGTCCCTGTCCTTCGGCTTGCCATTCGACGAAACGACCGAGTTCTGGAACCTGTTCGTGCAGGACCAGATCGACTACGGCGCGCACCGCGGCGTGCTGGCGGTGGGCTATACCGATCACGAGACCGCCGGCAGCGAGTTCACCTGGAACGCGGAATACGCCTACGCCTTTGGCGGTGCCACGGAGCTCGTGCTGTCGGGCGGCACGGGGTTTCGCGCGCCCGACGCCACCGACCGGTTCGGCTTTGCTGGCAACCCGGCGCTCGAGCCGGAGCGGTCGAAAAGCCTCGCCGCGGAGGTGCGCCACCGGGTCGGTGAACGACACGCGTTCCGGTTGAGCGTCTACGAGACGGAGATCGAAGACCTGATCGAATTCGTGCCGCTGCCCGTTGACCCGTTTGGCATTCTCCGCAACGTCGATGAGGCCCGCATCCAGGGCGTCGAGGCGGGATACTCCTATGTGAGCGAGCACTGGACGCTCGATGCGGAGCTTGCGCTCGCCGACCCGGAGAACCGGAGTACGGGCGAGCAGCTCTTCCGGCGACCCGAGGAGAGTTTCACGCTCGCTTTGCAGCGGCGTTTCGAGCGCTTCGATCTCGGTATCAACCTGCTCGCCGCGAGCGAGCGGACCGATGTCGGCTTCCCGGATCCGGTTGTGCTCGACAGCTACGTGCTGGTCGACCTGACGGCGGGCTGGTCAATCACCGATCGCCTGTCCTTGCGCGCCCGCGTCGAGAACCTGCTGGACGAGAACTACGAGCTGGCGGACGGATTCAACACCCCCGAGCGCGGCGTGTACGTGGCGCTGCGCTACGGGCAATCGAGATAGCGAGCGCGATCACCCAGCGCTAAGCTCGCGGACTCGCCAAGGAGGTACCGCATCATGGCAACCAGGAAATCAGCCAGCCGCGCTCGTCGGCGCACCGTGAGAAAGGTCAAGTCCGCAGTCAGAAAGGTGCGACGTACGGTCCGTCGGACAACCCGCAAGGGCACGGTGGCACGGCGCAAGGTGGCGCGGCGTAAGGCTGCCGTGCGACGGAAAGTTGCGCGACGTAAGTCTGCGGTGCGCCGGAAGGTCGTGGCCCGCGGGGCCACGGCCCGCAGGATCGCCCAGATCAAGCGCAAGGATGGCCGGCCGGCAGATTGGCCAGCGCTCACGCCGTACATGACGGTGACCGATGCGGGCGCGAGCCTGAAGTTCTACCAGGCTGCATTCGGCTTCAAGGTCACAGGCCAGGTCATGCGCAACGACGCCGGCGCCGTCATGCACGCCGGCATGCGTCTTGGCGATACCGCCATCATGTTCGCGCCGCAGGGCATGTCGAGCGAGATGCGTGCGCCGGCCTCGAGCGGCGCGACCGACAGCCTGTCGCTGTACGTGTACGTTCCCGATGTCGATGCGCTTGCCGCGCGTGCCGAGCGTGCGGGGGCAAAGGTGCTGCAGCGCCCCGCCGACCAGTTCTGGGGCGATCGCATCGCAGTCTTCAGGGACCCGGACGGCTATCACTGGACCTTCGCCACCAACGTTGCGGAGTTCGACGCCACACAAGCGCCGCAGGGCTGAAGGCAGTCGCGATGGGAAATCGGCTGAGCCGTATCTACACGCGCACCGGCGACGACGGCACCACCGGTCTTGGCGACGGCACGCGGGTGCCCAAGGAGCATCCGCGGGTCGAGGCGTATGGCTCGGTCGACGAGGCATCGAGCGCGATCGGCATGGTGCTCGCCGTGCCCGGCCTGCCTCAGGCGGTGGCCGCCTGCCTGATCGAGGTGCAGCACGAGCTTTTCGATCTCGGTGGCGAGCTTTGCATTCCCGGGCATCGCGCGATCAACGATGCGCAGGTGACGCGGCTCGAGGAGACGCTCGATGGCTTCAACGAGCCGCTGCCACCCCTCAAGGACTTCATCCTTCCCGGCGGCGGCGCAGCCGCGTCGGCCTGCCATCTCGCGCGTACGATCACGCGCCGTGCGGAGCGGCGGGTATGGGAGCTGGCGCGCACCGAGGCTGTGGCCCCACAGGTATCGCAGTACCTGAACCGACTGTCCGATCTGCTGTTCGTCGTCGCGCGCGTGCTGGCCCGGCACGAGAACGGCCAGGAGGTGATTTGGCGCCACGAACGGGACCGAAGCTCGCGCTGCTGACGACACGGGTCCGTTTCCGGCCGTGAACCCACCTCGACCGTTGGGAGGGCGGTCAAATCCGTGTTTTCTGCCGCTTTGTGACCGTCCTCGCGGACCGGGGCATCCGACTGCGAAACCATCGACGCCATTGGAGAGCCCGAGGGGGCCGGTGGCGGCATGGCGATCTCGACCCTGGTGTTGCTAGCGATCCTTGTGGCCGCGTTCATCGCGGTCCGCGAGGCCATGCTCAGAACCTGCTCGATCGCCTTCCAGCAGGGTTTCGCGGACGCGCAGAGCCTCGATGCCCACGATATCAAGGAGCGGCTTGCGCGCTTTCTGCTGCCGATGCGGCCGATGGACGCTGCAGCCTATCTGCGCGGAGTCCGCTGCGCGCTGCGCCGCGACATGAATCCCGCGCAGGCTCGACGGGAATTCGTGCGCGCCTTCCGCTCGGGAAGGATCACACTCGAAGGCACGTCGATCCGCCAGCTCGGTGCCGAGGCCGTGCTGCGTGAGTTCCGGCTGCCCGGTCGTCGCTCGCAAGCCGCCGCCTCCTGAGGCGCCGGGACACACACGGCTTATTGCCCGGCGCGCTCCCGCCGACGTCGCGCGTCGTCGAGCGCGGCACAGGTCGCACGGGTGCCGGCGGCCAGGCGCGGCGTGGCCCGCGCCATCGTATCGGAGGGCAGCGAGTACACCGCGCCGGCACGCACCGCCCGCACGCCCTCCCAGCGACGCCACATCGCCATCGGATCGGCGATCGTGTCATCGGTGCTCACGATCGCCTCCGGATCCGCGGCGATCACCGCCTCGAGAGATACCGGGGGCGCAAGCTGCGGGAGATCGGCGAACACATTGCGTCCGCCGCAGAGCTCGACGACCTCACTGATGATGTGCCGGCGGTTGACGGTGTACACCGGCTGATCGTCGAGCTGGATGAAGACGCTCACCGGCCGCGCCGCTGCGTAGCGGCCCCGCAGCTCGGCGATCTCTCGATCGAAACCGGCGGCTGCGGCCTCGGCCACTTCCGACGTCCCTGCGATCGCACCGATGGCGCGCAGCGCGACCGGTACGTCGGCGAGCCGGAAGGTGGCGATCTCGCGGTGCGCGAGCTTGAGCGCATCGAGGTGCTCTACCACCTCGTCGGGCGTGCCCGACGCCCAGGTCAGGATCATGTCCGGCCTTAAGGCCAGCAGCCGCTCCATGTCGACGCGCCAGGCGTCGCCGATGCGCGGCAGGCTGCGCGCCTCCGCGGGGTAATCGCTGTACTCGACGACCCCGACGAGAAGCTCGCCCGCCCCGGCGGCGTACACGAGCTCGGTGAGATGCGGCGCAAGGCTCACGATGCGGGGCCGGGCGGGCTCGGCCCGCGCCGCGGCGCAAGCGAGCAGCACCGCGACGGCGAACAAGGCGAGCCGCCTCACGCGCCCGCGAGCTCGGTCTCGAAGCGCAGCAGCGCGCGGAGCAGCGGCCAGTCGAAGGCCGGCCCCGGATCGGTCTTGCGGCCCGGCGCGACATCGCTGTGACCGACGACGCTTTCCACCGAGAGCCCGGGGTAGACTCCAATCAGGGCCGAGATCAGCCGTGCAAGCCGAACGTACTGGATGGATTCATACGCGCTGGCGTCGGTGCCTTCGATCTCGATGCCGATCGAGAAGTCGTTGCAGCCGCTGCGCCCCTGCCACTGGGACTGACCGGCATGCCACGCGCGGCGGTGAAACGGCACGTATTGCACGATCTCACCGTCGCGCCGGATGAGCGCATGCGAGGACACGCGCAGGCCGGAGATCCCGGCAAAGAATGGATCCGCGTCCGCAGGCAGCGTGTTGGTGAAGAGCGCGTCTATCCAGGGACCCCCGAACTCGCCGGGCGGCAGACTGATGCCGTGTACCACCACGAGATCGACGACCGTCCCCGGCGGCCGATCGTCGCGGTTGGGTGATTCCACTTGGCGGGCGCCTGCAAGCAACCCGGTCGTCGAGTCGATGTCGAGGCCACTTGTCGTGCCGGGCGCCCGGCTCTGTCTGCGCATCCGGGCATGATGCCCGTCGTCCCGGCACGCCGCCAGCCGCAGGGCCCGCCAGACCGGAAGCGTCTAGAATTCCGGCGCGGCTAGGACACGGAACTGGGATGGACTCAACGCTCGACCTCGTGCGGCGCGATCTCGAAGTCGTCTGGCACCCCTGCACCCAGATGAAGGACCACGAGTGGCTGCCGATGGTGCCGATCGCACGCGGCTCGGGTCCCTGGCTCTACGACTACGACGGGCGACGTTATCTGGACGCGATCAGCTCGTGGTGGGTCAACCTGTTCGGCCATGCCAACCCGCGTATCAACGCCGCGCTTACCACCCAGCTCGGACGGCTCGAGCACGTACTTCTGGCCGGCTTCACGCACGAGCCGGCGGTGATGCTCGCAGAGCGGCTGACCGCGATCGCCCCGCAAGGCCTCACCCGGTGCTTCTACGCCGACAACGGCTCGAGTGCGATCGAGGTCGCGCTCAAGATGAGCTTCCACTTCTGGCGCAATCGCGACCGCCCGCGCAAGCGTCGCTTCGTCACCCTGAGCGGGAGTTATCACGGCGAGACGCTCGGTGCGCTCGCGGTCGGCAACGTGGAGCTTTACCGCGAGATCTACCAACCCCTGCTGATGGACGTGCTCAGCGCGCCCTCGCCCGATTGCTACATGCGCGAGGACGGCGAAACCTGGGAAGCGCACAGCCGGCGCACCTTCACCGCAATGGACACGCTTCTGGCCCGGCACGCGGACGAGGTCTGCGCGGTCATCGTGGAGCCGCTGGTGCAGTGCGCCGCGGGGATGCGCATGTATCACCCGGTCTACCTCGAGCTGCTGCGCGGCGCCTGCGACCGGTACGGCATACACCTGATTGCTGATGAGATCGCGGTCGGATTCGGCCGCACAGGGACGATGTTCGCCTGCGAGCAGGCTGGCATCGCCCCAGATTTCCTCTGCCTTTCGAAGGGCTTGACGGGCGGCTACCTGCCGCTGTCGGTGGTGCTCACCGGCGACACCGTATTCCAGGCGTTCTACGACGAGTACTCGAGCCAGCGTGCGTTCCTGCACTCGCACAGCTACACCGGCAACCCGCTGGCCTGCACCGCCGCGCTCGCCACGCTCGACATCTTCGCGGAGGATCGCGTGATCGAGCGCAACCGCGAGCTCGGCGCGCACTTAGGTACCCGCGCCCGGGAGCTCGCCGAGCTGCCGCACGTCGCCGAGATCCGGCAGACGGGGATGATCGTGGCGGTCGAGCTGGCACCGAAGGGAGATCGCACCCGTGCCTACGACTGGCGCGAGCGGCGCGGCCTGCGGGTCTACCAGCACGGTCTCGAGCACGAGGCGTTGCTGCGGCCAATCGGTAACGTGGTCTATTTCATGCCGCCGTACGTCATCGAGCCGGCGCAGATCGACACGCTGGTCGCCACCGCACGCGACGGGATCAGGCTCGCAACGTGCGATTGACCCGCGTGCACTGCGCCGCGCCGCTGGTCCAGGGTGGGGAGGCCACACTCCCCGACGCGGCAACGACGCACGTCACTCGCGTCCTCCGACTGCGTGTCGGCGACCGGCTCGCGGTCTTCGATGGGCGTGGCAGCGAGCATCATGCCGAGATCGCCGCAATCACCGGCGGCGGGGTGCGTGTCCGATTGCTGGAGCGCGTTGCGAGCCGTCCGGAATCCCCGCTTGAGGTCACACTGGTGCAGGCGGTCTCGCGCGGCGAACGCATGGACTGGGCGTTGCAGAAGGCGACCGAGCTCGGCGTGAGCGCAATCGCGCCGGTGCTCTGCGCACGCAGCGTCGTGCGCCTAGACGCGGACCAGGCCGGGGCCAAGCTCCGCCATTTGCAGGCAATCGTCGTCGCCGCCTGCGAGCAGTCAGGCCGCAGCGTGCTGCCGGAACTCCGACTGCCGGAGCCGCTGCGCGCATGGCTCGCGCGACCGACAGCAGCCGGTTTGCGCCTCGTTCTCGATACGGACGCGGACACAGAGCTTTCCGCGATGCCTGCGCCGACCGGCGCCGTGGAGCTGTTGATTGGCCCCGAGGGCGGCTTCGACGACGACGAAATCGAGGCTGCGCGCGCTGCCGGCTTTCGGCCGGCGCGGCTCGGTCCGCGCGTGCTTCGCACGGAGACGGCCGGCGTCGCCGCGCTTGCGGTGCTCCAGTCACGCTGGGGCGACCTCGCCGCCCCGCGGGCCACCTGAGCGATATCCAGGCTGGAGCCCATATTACGCAAGGGTCATCCGGCTCTGAGCCAATGTGTCCTGGGCTAGAATCATGAGCGTACCCGGTTCTCGGGGACGTCCATGGACACGCGCGCCGGTTTCGCAGGCACCGTCGGCAACACACCGCTGATCCGCCTCGACAGCTTCAGCCGGGAGACGGGCTGCGAGATCCTCGGCAAGGCCGAGTTCATGAATCCGGGCGGCTCGGTCAAGGACCGCGCGGCGCTCGGCATCCTGCTCGCCGCCGAGCGCGAGGGACGCCTGAGGCCGGGCGGCACCATCGTCGAGGGCACGGCCGGAAACACCGGGATCGGCTTTCTGCACCTGGCGAACGAGCGTGGCTACCGCTGCGTAATCGTGATGCCGGACAACCAGGCTCCCGAGAAGGCCGCGCTCCTCAGGGTGCTCGGGGCCGAGGTGCGGATCGTAAAGACGGTGCCATACAGCGATCCAAATCACTACCAGAAGGTCGCCGGGCGCCTTGCCGACGAGCTGCCGGATGCGATCTGGGGCAACCAGTTCGACAACACGGCGAACCGCGATGCGCACTTCGCGACTACGGGCCCGGAGATCTGGCGGCAGACCGACGGCCGTATCGACGCGTTCGTCTGCGCTACCGGCACGGGCGGCACACTCGGTGGCGTCTCGCGTGCGCTCAAGGCCGCCGACCCACGCGTGCGCTGTGTGCTCGCCGACCCGATGGGAAGTGCGCTCTACCAGTGGGTCCGGAGCGGCGAGCTGAGGTCCGAAGGCTCGAGCTCCGTGACCGAGGGTATCGGTATCGGCCGGGTAACCGCCAACCTCGAGGGCTCACCGATCGACGATGCTGTGCGGGTCGAGGACAGGGAAGTCGTCGCTACCACTTACCGGCTGCTGCACCGCGAGGGGCTTTTCCTCGGCGGCACGAGCGGAGTCAACGTGGCCGCCGCTGTCGAGGTCGCCCGTCAGCTCGGCCCCGGCCACGTGATCGTGACGATCCTCTGCGACGTCGGCGTGCGGTACCTGTCGCGTCTCTACGACCGCGGCTGGCTTGCCGCGAAGGGTCTCGCGGACGCGGCTCTGCCGCGGTAGCCGCCGCCACTGCGATCTCTTGGGAGTACCTCGACCGGCTGCGGCAGATCGTCTCCGTCAAGCTGGTCGTCAAGGGTATCGTGACCGCCGAGGATGCAGAGTTGTGCATACAGCACGGCGCGGACGGCATCGTCATTTCGAATCACGGCGGGCGCGATGAAGAGACGCTTCGCTCGACGATTGAATGCCTGCCCGAGGTCGCGGCAGTGACTCGCGGGCGCATCCCGGTCCTGCTCGATGGCGGCATCCGCCGCGGCACCGAAATCTTCAAGGCACTCGCGCTCGGCGCGACAGCCGTGGGCATCGGCCGGCCACAGGCGTGGGGGCTTGCTGCGTTCGGTCAGCAGGGTGTCGAGGCGGTACACGACATCCTGACGCGCGAGCTTCAGACGATCATGCGCCAGGCAGGCACGCCGACGATCGCAGCGATTACCGGGAACCACGTTGTGGCGCGCGCCGCTGCATCGACATTTGCGCGATAGAGGCGCGGACGATGTTAGCGGGCGTGCGGGATTGGCCCTCCCAGATTCCGTACCGAGAGGCGGCACCCAGCACGATCAAGCCGCTAAGGAGACCCGCCAGAAGCGTGCCGGGGATTCTGTCGTTAGATGGCCTGGCCGAGCTTGAGACGGAACGCCATGAGCATATACATCGCAGGCCCGCTGGCCGAGCCTACGCGCAGCGGGTTGCCGCAGAGCTGGTGCGCGACGCACACACGAGCTCCGATTAGCTTGTCCATGACGAGTTTCATTTGACCCGCGCAGGAGGGACATCCATGAAGAAGGCACGTCTAGTTGTCCTGGCATGCCTTGGGGCTATGTCGGGGGCACTCGTCGCGGAAAATCGGCAGCCTCAAGTTGAAACAAAACGGACTGACCCGGAAAATCATCGCGGAACAAGTGCTATCGGGCCCGCTGTCTGAACTCAACGGCAAGTACAAAATGGTAGCCGTCGATTTTGCGGTTGCGCCGGGGGGTTATGTTGGACCGCACCACCACGCCGGCCCCGGCTTTCGTTGCGTCATTCACGGAGTGGTGACCAACGTTGAAGAGGATGGTAAGAGTACCGACTATCACCCAGGCGAATGCTACTTTGAGGGCGGCGACAAGAGCCATGTCCCCCGAAACAATGGCGACACATTGGTCCGAGGGGTGCAGGTCGAGCTCTTGCCAGCAACTTGGAGCGGAAGTTCACTTCTACCCATTGGAGCAAGTGAGTAGAAGTTCCCCGGAAAGGAGCTCGGTGCCGCGGATACGCTGCGCACCGCGGTCGCATGTCCACTTTGGTCGGATTCAGCCCGTTGACGGGATCAAGTTCGACGTGACCGTGCCCAGATGAACGACCCGGCGCCCGACCGAGACATCGCGAACGTCTGGTTTGCGATACGCCGCCGCAAGGTGGTGCAGTGGGGCGTTGCGTCCGCGGCTGCAGCGTTGGTGCTGCTGCAAGTCCTCGACTACTTCAGTGGCACATTCGATTGGCCGAGGCAGATCCAGCAGCTCACAACTGTCGCACTTCTGATCGGCTTGCCCGTTGCGCTCATCCTCGCCTGTTACCACGGCGCTGCAGCGGAGGCTTACGCACGCAGGATCTTGAAGGCGGCCAACTCTGCGGGGGACACTTTGGCGCATGCGGTGCTGCTAGTTGCGGCGACACCTGCAAGTTCGAGATCCGTTCTCGTCGCCTCGTGTCCGCGACTGGCCGGAACCCCTATATCGGTCGAGTGCACCTGCTATCGAGCTGCAATCGACCTGGCGTGGTTGATGAAAGACTCACGCGATACGGAGAGCGCAAACGAGTTACTCGAACTCTCTGAGTCATTCGGACGATTCCGCGCGATACTTGGAATGGATTTGGGCTTTCGGACGTGCGCATCCACGCCGTGCGCGGCAACTCCGCTTTAGTCTTGTCAGCCCTCCGGCAGGCCGCCCGCGATGGCTGGCGAGGATCGTTTTGGAGGTATTACCGAGACTTCGATCCGGCGCTGGCTTCGATTCGCAACAATGCGGAGTTCAAAGCCGTCTTCGCCGACATCGAGCGCGACATCGCGAAGCAGCGCGCCGCGCTTGCCGCGCGGCCGAAGGATGCACCTCTCGATCTGGCGGCTACTGGCACGTGACCGATACGTCGACAGATCTTCCTCACGGCAGCGTCTGGGATCGACTTCGCCGGCGCAAGGTCGTGCAGTGGGGCCTCCTCTACGTCGCCGGCACATGGGGCCTTTTGCAGGGCGTCGCATACCTGCGGGACACGTTCAACCTGCCCCAAGCCGTCCAGCAGATCGCGACGCTGCTGCTCGTGATCGGTCTCCCAATCGTACTCGTCCTCGCGTGGTATCACGGCGATCGCGGCGAGCAGCGCGTCCGGGGTCCTGAGCTCGCGATAGTCACGCTGCTCTTGCTCCTCGGCGGTGGGGCGCTCTGGTACTACCAGCGGGCCAGTGACGCGGCGAAAACAGCCGCTGCTGAGGACTCGAAGCGGTTGACTACGGCACCGGAAACAGGTGTCTTGCGACTCGCTATTCTACCCCTGCAAAACCTGAGCCCCGACCCCGCCAATGCCTTCTTCGCCGATGGGTTGCGTGACGAGATTCTCTCCGCGATGTCAGCGACGCGGGAACTACAGGTGGTTTCGGGAACGACGATGCGCACCTACGCACACACGCGCAAGACGGTGAAGCAGATCGCCACGGAGCTCAGCGCGAGTCATGTACTGGAAGGATCGTTGCGCCGTGCAGGGGAAAAGGTTCGCCTGACTCTGCAGCTTATCGATGCCGCCACGGACAGCAACGTGTGGTCGCGCACCTTCGATCGGCAATTACGCGACGCGCTCAGCCTGCAATCCGAAGTTGCGAGCGAAGTGGCGACGGCCCTGGACGTGCGACTCTTGCCGGCTGGCGAACGAGTGATAGACGGTTCGGCGAGGACGCCTGCTGCGACGAGCCCCGTGGCTTACGACCTCTATCTCAAGGGCAAGCTGCAGCTCGACGTAGTTTTAGATAGGCTCGTAACGGCACGCGATTTCGACCGCCTCGAGAAGCTGGCAGCAGAGGCGATTGAGATCGATCCCGGATTCGCCGATGCGTACACCGTGCGAGCCCGCTCGCTGTTGTACAGGCTGTGGTTCGTCGGTGGCCTGACGGACGACCAGTGGCGGATGATCGACAGCGATCTAGAGGCGGCCCGGCGACTGGCTGGGGATGCGACCGTCGTACTCGCAACGCGGGCCTACTTCGAGTACTACGGAGAGATGGACTATGTGCACGCGCTCGCGACCTCGCGAGCGGCCCTGGCGCGGTCTCCGAACGACGTAGAGCTGCGAGAACTCGAGGGACTCCTGCTGCGCAGGCTCGGGCAGTGGGACGATGCGATCATCGCTTTCCGCGCACTTGTCGATAGGGAACCGTTGAACCCGAACAACATCATTAACCTGGTCCAAACGCTGCAAATGACGCGCCGATACGTGGAATCGCTTGCCGTCGTCGATGCGTTCGAGCGCCGAGCCCCGTCCAACCTTCGGGTGGAGGCATTCGGTGCCTATGCGCACGAAGCGATACAGCACGATCCAGAGATCCTTGGTCGCTTCCTCGACGAGTGGCAGGACCGCCTCGACCCAAGGCTCAACTGGGTCGTCAAGCAGTCCTACTTGAGCGACTCTGGACGAGCCCAGGAACTTGCCTCGCACCTGCTCGCCGCTATAGTGCACGAAGCCGACTCCGGTTTTGTAATGCCGGCCGCGTGCTTGCGAGGTTACGGCCGAATGCTGCGAGGTGATCCCGTAGCCCCTGACGAGGCACGTGACGTGACCGCAACAGCCGCTCGCATCGGGGGGCTGCCATCGCGTCAATGGAACGTCGTGCTGCTTGAGGCCCATGCCGCGCTGTTATCCGGTGACCGGAAGCGCTCGGTTGAACGGGCGAAACGTGTTCTGGGGCTGATGCCCGTGGAGCGTGACGCCCTGCTGGGGCGTAGAACCATGGTGGAGGCAGCCACGGTCTTGGCCTGGGCGGGCGAAGGCGATCAAGCGGTGCAGCTGCTTCGCCGTGCGAGTGGCCTACCTGGTACTTCCCCGGGATGGACGATGGTCAGAGACCCACTGCTCGCCGTGCCGCTGGCCAGGAACGCCGCTTTCGAGGTGCTGAGGCGAGAGGTCGATTCGCCTAACTGATTCGGCACATTCGAGGAAGAAGAATCGGCAGCGACCCGCTCGAGAAGTTCTGCGCTCCGCTCTGACGCGGAGACCTCCTGCGTTCGTCACGCCCATGGCTGCACAGGTCGTGAAGAAGCTGCCCGAGGGCGACGCGTGGATCTACGAGCTGAAGTTCGACGGCTACCGGGCGCTGATCATCAAGGACGAGCAGCGAGTCGAGCTACGAGCCAGGAAGAACAAAAACCTCACCAAGATATACCCGGGAGTCGCGGCGGCAGGGATCCGGTTGAACGCCGACCAGGCAGTGGTCGACGGCGAGATCGTCGCACTCGACGTGCAAAGGGCGACCCTCGTTTCAGGCGCTCCAGCATCGCGGTTCACGCGCGATGCCCGCCCGCAAGCGCGCCCCGCGCGTCGACCCCGGAGGCGACGGTGCCGCAGCGGGAGCGACGCCGGACTCACTGACCGCACCGGCGCGTCGAGCCCGCCGATGCATCGACCCGATTTACTCGTCGAAGCAGCTTCACTGTAGCGACACAGCCGTCTTTTTTCCTTCGGTGGGCGATCGAGCATTTCAACACTTCCCCACGACCGGTCTTGGAAAGAGCTACGTGACTCGCATAAGTTATCGTCGTTTCGCAAGCCACTCGACCTGTCGCTGTTCGACACGCCGCTCATGCTCGAGCGCGGCCTCGACTACGCGCCGGAAAGCCGGATCGGACGCCAGCCGGTCTGCCACTCGCGGTCCCCGATCGCTGCCGCCGTCTAGCACTCTCAGCACGAGGTCGACCGCAGCCTGCGCGATGGCGTTCATTGCGCGGCGACCGGCGTCAGGTGTAGCGACTGCGGGCGTCCCAAAATAACCCTTCCAATTCCGTTCTTGAGCTGTCGCAACGAGTTCGGCCAAGTCTCGCGACACCACAGCGGGCGCGGACCGAATCCCTGAAGCCACGAGATCGGGCCGGAGAAACAGCAGACAACTGTGTTCATCAGCATCCGCATGGATGCTGATGCCCTCCGCTGCGCGCTGTTCGCTCGGGAAGAGGTCGGGCGGTGCAGCCCCTACGACGCTGGCGAGCCCCGTCACATGCACCATGCGGCCAGCGAAGCTATCGTTGAAATATTGGGCCGCCTGATCAAGCGCCTGGTTGTGTGTCGGCCCGCCGTGCATCGTGAAAACGAACACCCACCTAAACCCGGATTCGCCGAGATCAGTCGCCAGGTCCATGAGGATCGCTCGCAGCGTTGTCGTGCGGATCGGATAGCTGCCCGGAAAAACGTATCTCCCGCTTACGTAGCTGGCTGGAAACGTGCCAAGTGGAATCTCCGGGAACCGAACAACCGTCCAACCTGGTCGGGCAGCCACCGCCTCAGCAACACGCGCGGCAATAAATTCGCTCTGATAGCCGTCGCTGTACGATGGAAGAAAAGGCCCGTGCTCTTCCAAGATGCCGACGGTGATGAGCACCGCAGTCCGCGCGCGATCGAGTTGCTCGATCTGTTCGATGTTCAGCTCACGGACGTCGAGTATCTTCGCCGAGAGATTGGCACTCCCCGCGAACATCAGCGATATGCAAATTAGAATGCGCATCATGGGATTGATCTCCCCACGAATCAGCGTTGAAGCCTGTGAGTTACGAAGGAGCTTAGCAGTGGGCTCCGACGACCGCGCGTACTGGCACGCATGCGGTGCGTACACTGCTGGGCCGCAATGAAGAAGGGGCAAAGTGCCGTGGCGAGAGTGTTGCCAGATGGACGAGCGGCTGCGGTTTGTGGCCCGGTTGCTAGAAGGCGAGAGATGGCGGTGCTGTGCAGCACGGCGGCGACTCACGCGGCAGGTAACACCACGGGAGGAATTATCAATTCTTGGGCTTTGACCGAAACAATAACTTTATCAATGTGTTATCGTCATGGCAGCTGACGATGCAACGCCTTCGGTACAATACCGCGCCGGCCCCTTTCTTCTCCCGCAGTCCTCGAT
>DATJKD010000059.1:0-10637 GCA_035491795.1 Steroidobacteraceae bacterium
GCCCGAGAAGGCGCGCGAGCTGAGCGCTTACATCGCGCGAACACCGCAGTTCGTCTACGAGGCGCATTCCACCGACTACCAGACGCCGGAGAATCTTCACGCGCTGGTGCGCGACCATTTCGCCATCCTCAAGGTCGGGCCCGCCGCGACCTTCGCTTTGCGCGAGACGCTCTGGGCACTGTCCGCGCTCGAACGCGAATTGCCGGGTGCCGCCACGGGCCCGGGCCTGCGCGAGGTCGTGGCCGCCGTGATGCGCGCAGACTCCCGTCATTGGCGCGGCTACTACCACGACCCGGCCACCGAGTCGTTCGATCTTTCCTACAGCTTGAGCGACCGGATCCGTTATTACTGGCCGCACCCAGATGTGCAGCGCGCGTGCGCCAGCTTGCTCGAAAACCTCCGCCGACGACCGATTCCGATGACGCTCATGAGCCAGTACCTGCCGCGACAATACGCCGCCGTGCGATCCGGCCAGCTTGCGCCCTCGGTTGACGCGCTGCTTCAGGACGGCGTTGCGGCAGCGTTGCGCCCCTACATCCGTGCGTGTGGCGCATGACGCCTGACCGCGATACGCCCGCCCCGTCAGAGGTGTTCCCCGGCCGCAGCGACGCCGAGCTGGCGCAGCGTGGTGCTGCCTGCACGGCGCGAGAGATCGCCCAGCAGCCCGTCGTGTGGCAGCAGGTCGCGCGGTTGCTGGAGCGCGAGCAGTCCCGCCTAGGTCGGTATCTCGGGCCGCTGCTCGCGGATCCGGCGCTGCGCATCGTGCTCACCGGTGCCGGAACCTCCGCGTTCATCGGCGAGTGCCTCGCGCCGGCCCTGGCGCGTCAGCTTCGGCGACGCGTCGATGCGATCGCGACTACGGATCTGGTGACCGGACCCCACCTGCATCTGCAGCGCGACGTTCCCACGCTGCTCGTGTCCTTCGCGCGCTCGGGCAACAGCCCCGAAAGCGTGGCGACCATCGACCTGGCCGAGCAGGTGCTCGACCAGCGGCATCACCTGATCGTCACCTGCAACGCCGACGGCGCCCTGGCCACGCGCGCGGCCGGCTTGAGGAGCGCGCAGCTGATCGTGCTGCCCGAGGCGACCAATGACCGTGGCTTCGCGATGACATCGAGCTTCAGCTCGATGCTCCTGGCCGCGTCCCTGGTCTTCGGAGTGATTGCGACCGCCGCCGTGCCTCGCCTCGCAGAGGCCGGGCGTGGCGCGATGGCAAGGGCGCACCCGCTGGCGGAGCGGCTCGCGGAACAACGCTTCGAGCGGGTCGTCTATCTGGGCAGCAACGAGCTGCGCGGTCTCGCGTTCGAAGCGGCGCTGAAGCTCCTCGAGCTGACCGACGGCCAGACGGTCGCCATCGGAGACTCGGTGCTGGGGTTTCGTCACGGCCCGAAGACCATCATCAACGCACGCACGCTGGTGGTCGTCTTCCAGTCCAGCGACTCGCACGCGCGCACCTACGAGCGGGACCTGCTCGCCGAACTGCGCCGCGATGCCTGCGCCGGCGCGGTCCTGTCGCTCGGTGCCCGCGGCGACTCGCGCGATTCAACGCAGTCAGTCTTCGAGGGCGTGGATTGCGCCAACGACATCGAAGTCGCCCTCCTGAGTGTCCTGTTTGCGCAGATCTACGCGCTGCGGCAGTCGCTGACCATGGGCCTGACGCCGGATCGGCCGAATGCGGCCGGTGTCGTCAACCGGGTGGTGCAGGGCGTGACGATCCACCCCTGGCTGCTGGACCAGGTCGATGTACCTGGGCGTTGACGGCGGCGGCACCAAGACCGCCTACGCCCTGATCGACGCGGGCGGGCGGCTTCACGCCACCCATTACGCCGGCAGCGTCAGCCACCTCTCCGGCGGAGTGGCTGCGGCCACGGCGCTGTTGCACGAAGGCATCCGCACACTGCTGGCGAAGGGCAACCTGCGGCCGGCGGACGTGTCGTTCGCATACTTCGGATTGCCATCCTACGGCGAGGACAGCGCCACGACGGCGCAGCTGGATGCGATGCCATCGCCGCTCTTCGACGCGGCGAAATACCGCTGCGGAAACGACATGATCTGCAGCTGGGCCGGCTCGCTTGCCTGCCGGGACGGCGTGAGCGTGATCGCTGGAACCGGCTCCATGGCCTATGGCGAATACGCCGGTCGCTGCGCGCGTGCGGGCGGCTGGGGCGAATTGATCGGCGACGAAGGCTCGGCCTACTGGCTCGCGCGCGAGGGCATGAACCTGTTTTCTCGCATGAGTGACGGGCGGGCCGCGCGCGGTCCGCTGTACGAGCTGGTTCGCGCCCGTCTCGGGCTCGAGATCGACCTCGATCTCTGCGCGCGCGTCTACGGCGAAAGCGTGAACACGCGGGCGGCGTTCGCGCAGTTTGCGCCGCTGGTCGACGCGGCCGCGCAGGCCGGCGACGGACAGGCCCGAACGATATTTGCGCGTGCGGCCGACGAGCTCGCGGTCACGGTGGGCGCGGTGCGCCGGGCGCTGGCGGTGCCCGGCGACGTAGTTCTGCCGGTTTCCTATTCGGGTGGTGCCTTCAGCGGATCCGCGCTGCTGCTCCGCAGCTTCCGAGACGCGCTGGCAGACGCAGCGTTGCCGTTCGAGTGCCGCCCACCGCTGTTCCCGCCGCTGATCGGCGCCGCTCTCTATGCGGCGCGCCTGGCTGGCTCCGGTCTCTCCGAGGCGCCCCTCACGACTTTGCGCGAGCACTGCGCCGCGCGCGGCCTGCCGCCATGAGTCTCGGTGGCAACAGGAAATGCGCCAACCGCGATGCGGCACGCTGGTGCCTCGCGCCGGTTCTCCTGTGGTCGGCGTTCGCCTGCGCGGCGGATGCCACACCTGAGCGATACGGGGACGACGATTTCGCGCTCCTCGAAAAGATCGACGCGCACGTGCATCTGCATGGGGCATTGCCCGAGTTCATGAAGCGGGCGCAGGCAGACGGCTTCCGGCTCCTTACCATCAACGTCAATTACGCTGACTTCCCGCCGCTCAATGACCAGGTCCGCGACGCACTGGCCCTGCAGCGGCAGTATCCGTCGCGCATCGCCTTCGCCGCGACGTTCGACGCCGCCGGCAGCGATGCGCCGGACTGGCCGGCACGGACGCAGCGCCAGCTGGACGAGGTGCTGGCGCAGGGTGCAGTTGCAGTGAAGGTGTGGAAGGACATCGGAATGCAGCTGCGGGACCGGACGGGTCGGGCGGTCATGATCGACGACGCGCGATTCGTGCCGGTCTTCGAGTCACTCGTGGCGCGAGGCGTAGTGGTGCTTGGTCATCAGGGTGAGCCGCGCAACGCCTGGCTGCCGCTGGAGCAGATGACCATACGCGGCGACCGGGAATATTTCGCTGCGCATCCGCAGTACCACATGTTCCGGCACCCGGAATGGCCGTCGTACGACGAGCAGCTGGCCGCGCGCGATCGTCTGCTGGAGCGCTTTCCGCGGATGAAATTCGTCGGCGTGCATCTCGCGTCGCTGGAATGGGATGTCGATCGTATCGCCGAATTCCTGGCCCGACACCCGCAGGCGTCCGTCGACCTCGCCGCCCGACTGGTGCATCTGCAGCTCCAGTCGGTCGCGGACCGCGACAAGGTGCGGAAATTCTTCCTGGCGTTTCAGGACCGCATACTCTACGGCAGTGATTTGGCGGGCGGACACAATCAGGACGACGCCGCGTTGGCCGTCGAAGCACACGAGGCCTGGCTCGCAGACTGGCAATTTCTGACCGGCGACGCTTTCCTGCACTCCGCGGATTTCGAGGGGCGGTTTCAAGGGCTGGCGCTGCCGAGGTCGGTCATCGACAGGATCTATCGCGACAACGCCCGCCGGTTGCTGCCCGGCGCATGGCCACCAACCACGCCAGCCGGAAGCGGGCCCGCCGCGGCGCGGCCAGGCACGGAACCTTGAGCGGACAACAGCCCCACAGCGGGCATCCGGTGAGCGCAACGCCGCTCTCGCGGCCGCGAGCGATCTACGTCACCGGCACTGACACGGGCGTGGGCAAGACTCTGATCGCCGTCGCGCTGGTCCGCGCCCTCGACGCCGCCGGTTTCCGCGCACGCGGCCTGAAACCGCTCGCGAGCGGCGCTGAGCGCACGCCGCACGGCCTGCGCAACGGCGATGCGCTCGCGCTGCAGGCCGAGGGACGACCGCGCGCGTCCTACGCGCTCGTCAATCCCTTCTGCTTCGAGCCGGCGATCGCGCCGCACCTCGCCGCCGCCGAGGCGGGTGTACCGACCCCGCTTTCAAGCCTGCTTGACTGGTATGGAAGGGCAACCCAGGACTGCGACCGCGTGGTCATCGAAGGCGCCGGCGGATGGCGTGTCCCGCTGTACCCGGAGGGATATACGAGCGATCTGCCCGAAGCGCTCGGGCTGCCCGTGCTGCTCGTCGTCGGGATGCGGCTCGGGTGCCTGAACCACGCGCGGCTCACGTTCGAAGCGATCCGTACCGCGGACCGGGCGCCATTCGCGGGTTGGATCGCCAATCGCATCGACCCCGGCTTCGCACGTGCCGAGGAGAACATTGCCACGCTCGAGCGGCTGCTCGAGTGTCCACCGCTGGCGGTGATGTCGTGGAAATCGCCGCCGGACACGGACGTAGTGGCGCGCGCGATCGCGAATCAGGCGCTCGATCGGCTGTTCTGACGGGCGCGATGCACCCGTCGCCGGCTCCCGGCGGGGCGGGTTAAACTGCGCGACCCATAGCCGCGTCGTACCTGCGCTACCGGCGGCGGCAAGGGGAGGAAGGGCGCCGATGCCTTCTTGGTTCGGGAGGCCGCGGCTCCTCAGGTCACGGCCGGTCGATACGGAGTCTGTCAAGAATGAAGAGTCCTAAGCGCGACCTGGCCGGCGGCGTCGCCTTGCTCCTTGCGGCAGCGCCTGCGTACGCCGCCTGGGACCTGAACCTGCGCGTGGGCGTCACACCCCTCTCCCGCGACATCTACGGCCTGCACATGCTGATCCTGTGGGTGTGCGTTGCCATTGCGGTCGCTGTCTTCGCCGTGATGATCTATTCCGTCGCGACCTTCCGCCACTCAAAGGGCGCGACGCCCGCGAACTTCGATCACAGCACGTTGGCCGAGGTGATCTGGACGATCGTCCCGGTGCTGATCCTGGTTTTCATGGCCATCCCGGCGGCTCGCACACTGGTAGCGATCGAGGATTCGAGCGGCTCGGAGCTGACCGTCAAGGTCACCGGCTACCAGTGGAAATGGCAGTACGAATACGTCGAGCACGGCGTGTCCTTTTTCTCGACGCTGGCCCGCAGACACGACGCTGCGCGCCAGCTCGACTCCGGCGTCAATCCGCGGACGATCGACAACTACCTGCTCGAGGTCGATAACCCCCTGGTCGTTCCGCAGGGCGTCAAGATCCGGGTGCTGGTCACCGCGGCCGACGTCATCCACGCGTGGTGGGTGCCGGACTTCGGCATGAAGAAGGACGCGATTCCGGGGTTTATCAACGAGCTCTGGTTCACCGCCGACAAGGCCGGAACCTACCGCGGCCAGTGCGCCGAGCTTTGCGGACGCGACCACGGCTTCATGCCGGTGGTCGTCGAGGTGGTACCGCGCGCCGAGTTCGACGCGTGGCTCGCCGCGCGGAAGACCACGGAGTAACCGACGATGAGTGCTACGACTGACACACTCGCCGACGCCGGCCACGGCCACGGACACGACGTTCACCACCACGGGCCCGCGAAGGGGATCCGTCGCTGGCTGACGACCACCAACCACAAGGACATCGGGACGATGTACCTGGTGTTCAGCCTGATCATGTTCCTGATCGGCGGCAGCATGGCGCTCGTGGTTCGTGCCGAGCTCTTCGCACCCGGGATGCAGCTCGTGGATCCGGGCTTCTTCAATACGATGACCACGGTGCACGCGCTGATCATGGTGTTCGGTGCCGTGATGCCGGCAACCGTAGGACTCGGCAACTGGATGATTCCGCTGCAGATCGGCGCGCCCGATATGGCGCTGCCGCGGATGAACAACTTCAGCTTCTGGCTGCTGGTCGCGGCGTTTTCGCTCCTGATCCTGTCGCTCTTCATGCCCGGCGGCGGGCCCGCCTCGGGGTGGACGCTCTATCCGCCGCTGGTGCTGCAGACCGGCGATGCGCTGCCGCTCGCGATCTTCGCGATCCACCTGGCGGGCGCGTCCTCGATCATGGGCGCGATCAACATCATCGTGACCATCATGAACATGCGGGCCCCCGGCATGACCCTGCTCGCGATGCCGATGTTCGTTTGGACGTGGCTTATCACGGCCTACCTGCTTATCGCGGTCATGCCGGTCTTCGCGGGCGCGGTGACCATGCTGCTCACCGACCACTTCTTCGGCTCGACGTTCTTCTCGGCCGCGGGCGGCGGCGACCCAGTGCTCTACCAGCACATCTTCTGGTTCTTCGGACACCCCGAGGTCTACATCATGATCCTGCCGGCGTTCGGGATCGTCTCCGAGATCATCCCGACCTTCGCCCGCAAGAAGCTCTTCGGCTACGACTCCATGGTGTACGCGACCGCCTCGATCGCGTTCCTGTCCTTCATCGTCTGGGCGCACCACATGTTCACGGTGGGCATGCCGCTCGCCGGCGAGATGTTCTTCATGCTCGCGACGATGCTTATCGCGGTGCCGACCGGTGTGAAGGTCTTCAACTGGACCGCGACGATGTGGAAGGGCTCGATCTCCTTCGAGCCGCCGATGCTGTTCGCGCTCGCCTTCCTGTTCCTGTTTACGATCGGCGGCTTCTCGGGACTGATGATGGCGATCGTCCCGGTCGATTTCCAGTACCACGACACGTATTTCATCGTCGCGCATTTCCACTACGTGCTGGTACCCGGCGCGGTGTTCGCGATCATGGGGGCGGTCTACTACTGGCTGCCCAAGTGGACTGGCCACATGTACGACATGAAGCTCGCGAAGCTGCATTTCTGGCTGTCCGCGATCTTCGTCAATGTGCTGTTCTTTCCCCAGCATTTCCTCGGGCTCGCCGGGATGCCGCGCCGCATCCCCGATTACGCCACGCAGTTCGCCGACTGGAACATGGTCTCCTCCATTGGCGGCTTCGGCTTCGGGCTGTCGCAGCTTCTGTTCGTGTACCTGATCTGGCGCTGCGTGCGCGGCGGGGCGCCCGCATCCGCCGTGGTCTGGGACGGCGCGCGCAGCCACGGTCTCGAATGGACCGTACCCTCGCCCGCGCCGTATCACACCTTCGACGAGCCGCCCACGGTGCGCGGCGGCGAGATGCATTCGTGACCGGCGACCCCGACGACGAGCGGCGCCGGCGCATCCGGCGCAACAGCGTCGTCCTCGCGCTGACCGCGCTCGCGATCTATGTCGCGTTCATCGCCTCCGGCGTGATCAAGTCGCAGCCCTGAGAGCGCCACGATGGACGAAGGCACCCGACGCCGAAACGCCTCGCTCACCCGCCGCCTGCTGCTGATGGCCGCGGGCAGCTTCGCGTTTGGTTTCGCGCTGGTGCCGCTTTACGACGTGATCTGCGAGATCGCCGGGCTCCGTATCAACGCCGAGCCGTCGGGCGCGGTCGAGACGGCGGCGGCGCCGCGCGAGGTAACGCTCGAGCTCGTGTCGGTGATGGCCCCGGGGAGCGACTGGGAGCTGACACCCGCGGCTCCCGCGATCACCGTTGTCCCCGGGCGGCTCCAGGAAGCGCAGTTCCGGATCCGCAGCCGTGCGGGACACCCGGCGACGGGGCAGGCGATCCCGAGCGTCGCGCCCGCCTACGCCGCCCGCTACCTGCAGAAGACGGAGTGCTTCTGCTTCACGCCGCAACATTTCGGCGCGGACCAGGAGCGGGAGTTTACGGTGAGGTTCATCGTCGATCCCGCGCTTCCCGCGCAGGTCGACCGGATGACCCTCGCCTACTCGATGTACACGATGCCGGAGAAGGGTTAGATCCATGGCGCAAGCACAGACCGTTCACGACGCGGCCAGGTACTACATCCCGCATGGCAGCAAGTGGCCGGCGATCGGAGCCGTGGCGCTCTTCACGACGATGCTCGGCGTGGCGCTGCTCCTGATGGACGCGGTCGCCTGGCGTTGGGTGCTTGTGCTCGGGCTCGCAGCGGTGATCTACATGTTCGTCGGCTGGTTCCGCACGGTGATCGACGAGAGCGAGCACGGTCTCTACAACGAGGGTGTCGACCGCTCGTTCCGAATGGGAATGATGTGGTTCATCTTCTCCGAGGTCATGTTCTTCGCTGCGTTCTTCGGCGCGCTCTTTTATGCGCGCCAGCTCTCGGTCCCGTGGCTGGGTGGCGAGGGCACCAAGTTCCTCACTAACACCTTTGCCTGGGAGGGGTACGAGACGGCGTGGCCGACCAACGGGCCGGGCAACGTGGGCGGCGAGTTCGAAACCATCCCGGCCTTCGGCCTGCCCGCGATCAACACCGCGATCCTGCTGATCTCCGGTATCACGGTCACGATCGCGCATCACGCGCTCCGCGCCGGAAGCCGCACCGTGCTCAAGATCTTCCTGGCAGCGACGTTCCTGCTCGGTTTCCTGTTCGTCGGGCTGCAGGCCGAGGAGTACGGGCATGCCTGGAACGAACTCAACCTGACGCTCAACTCCGGCATCTACGGCTCGACGTTCTACATGCTCACCGGGTTCCACGGGCTGCACGTGACCATCGGCGCCATCATGCTGCTGGTCATCTGGCTGCGCGTGATGAAAGGCCACTTCACCCCCGCGAACCACTTCGCCTTCGAGGGCGTGGCCTGGTACTGGCACTTCGTCGACGTCGTCTGGCTCGGGCTGTTCATATTCGTGTACTGGATGTAGCCCGTTCGAGCCTGATCGAGGATGCGTTCGTTCCGACCGCCTCACCCCGTCGTGATGCTCGCGACGGTGCTGCTGGTCGCGGTGTGCGTCTGGCTCGGTTACTGGCAGCTCGACCGGGCTCGGGAAAAGCAGGCGCTGATCGACGGGTTTCGGCTTGGCGATGCGACTTCGGTCGACATCACCTCGCGGTCGCTCGACGGCCTTGCGCGCTACCAGGCGGTCAACGCCCGTGGCGCGTATGAGCCGCGTCGCCAGATCCTGCTCGATAACATGCCGGCCGCCGACGGCCGGCCGGGCTATCGCGTGCTGACGCCCTTCCGGCGAACGACCGGTGGCGCGCTGGTGCTGGTCGATCGCGGCTGGGTATCGCTCGGCGACAGCCGCGAGCACCTTCCAGCGGTGGACGTCCCGGATGACACGCGCGAGATTACCGGCCGCACCGATCGGCCCCCTGAGCCGGGACTGCGAGTGCGCGACGCGGTTGCCGCCGATCCGGAAGTCTGGCCACGGGTGATGAATTACCCGACGACGGAGCAGCTCGCAGCGGCCCTCGGCGAGCCGATCGAGCCGCAGATCGTACTGCTGCACCCGCAGGCCCCGGACGGCTACGAGCGCAAGTGGCAGCCGGCGTTGCGGATGAATCCCTCGCGCCACCAGGCATATGCGATGCAGTGGTTCGCGTTCGCGCTCGTCGCGGTCGTGGCGCTCGCCATCGCCAGCATGCGCCGTGGCAGTGGGAAAGATGGCGGGACGCCATGACCGCGGATCGTACGCCCGATACCGCTCGTGGACGGCGGAGCCTGCTCGCGGTGGCTGCGCTGTTTCTGGTGCCGGTCGCCGCGGCATTCTGGCTCTACTACGGCACCCCGGGCTGGCGGCCGCGCGGTGCGGCCAACCGCGGTGAGCTCGTCGACCCGGCCGTCCCGCTGCCGGTGTTCACGTTCGTGACCGCCGACGGCAGCCGGATCGCAGAAGATCTTTTCCGCGACCGATGGACACTGCTATTTATCGGCTCGGCCGCGTGCGACGTGCGCTGCCGCGACGCGCTCTATCTCACTCGCCAGACCAGGCTCGCACTGAACAAGGACGCCGATCGTGTGCGGCGCCTGTTTCTGGCAGCCGGCCCGTGCTGCACGGATGCCGGGCTCCTCGCCGAGCACCCCGATCTCATCGTGGCAGCGCCCACGCAGGGCCAGCTCGACACGCTGGCGCGGCTGATCCCGACGCCCGACGCGGCGACACTGGCGGACACGGGGCGCATCTACATCGTCGACCCGCTCGGTAACCTCATGATGAGCTACGCCGCGGACGCGCCGGACAAGGCGTTGCTCGACGACCTCAAACGATTGCTGCAACTTTCACACATCGGCTGAACAGGCAGGCTTCATGAGATCCACTCTGTTCCATCGTCTGTGTGTTGCCGGAACGCTGCTCGCGCTATGCGTCGTCGTGCTGGGCGCCTGGGTGCGCCTGAGTGACGCCGGTCTCGGCTGCCCCGACTGGCCGGGCTGCTACGGGCACCTGACGGTCGGCCAGGCGCTTGAGAATGCAGCGCATGCGAACAGCGCGTATCCCGAACGGCCGCTCGAGGCGGGCAAGGCGTTCAAGGAAATGCTGCACCGCTATCTCGCGGCCGGGCTCGGTCTGCTGATCCTCGCGATCGCGGCCTGCGCCTGGGCGAACCGGCGCGATCCCGCGCAGCCAACGCGGCTGCCGCTCGTGCTGGTGCTGCTGGTCGTGTTCCAAGGTCTGCTCGGCATGTGGACCGTCACCTTGCTGTTGAAGCCGCTGTTCGTGGTGGCGCACCTGATCGGCGGGCTCACGACCACTGCGCTCTTGTGGTGG